>CAZTRH010000005.1:0-47947 GCA_964616605.1 uncultured Ruminococcus sp. | reverse complement strand
TAATTAAAAGTGTTTATTTAATATCGTGGGGAATTGATTATGAAATTGGTTAATATTGGATTTGGTAATGCGGTAAATGCAGACAGGATTGTTGCCGTGGTAAGTCCGGAGGCTGCCCCTGTAAAACGAATTGTTCAGACAGCTAAGGATAGCGGAGCAGCAATTGACGCTACCTGCGGAAGAAAAACACGCTGCGTGATCATTTGCGACAGCGGTCATGTTGTTTTAAGCTCTCTTCAGCCTGAGACACTGACGGGAAAGCTTGAAAACGTCTGACAATAAGGCGATTTCCTGAATTTAACAGCAGCTGCAAGTCTTTGAACTTCGGCAAATGTTTTTGTATTTGGAGGTATTCTTATGGCATTGCTTTTCGTTGTATCCGCGCCTGCAGGCTGCGGCAAGGACACTATATTGAATGAGCTTTTTAAAAAGACTGATACGGCAGGATATGCTGTTTCTGCGACTACCCGTACTCCTCGTGAGGGTGAGATTGACGGAGTGCATTACCATTTTCTTACAAAAGAAGATTTCTCTTTACTTATCGATGGCGGAGAAGTGCTTGAATATGCTGAATACTGTGGCAACTATTATGGCACTCTGAAGAAAAGCGTTGAAGATTTGCTTGATAAAGGCAAAGATGCTGTTCTTAAGATTGAGGTTGAAGGTGCGCTGAACATCAAAAAAATGTTCCCCGACGCTTGCCTTGTGTTTATTCTTCCTCCAAGCTGGGAGGAACTCGAACGCCGTTTGCGCGGACGTGGAACAGAAACTGAAGAAACTATTGAAAAGCGCATTTCACAGGCGAAGGTTGAGTTTGAGTCTGCTGCTGATTACGATTACCTTGTTGTAAACGATAATCTTGAAGAAGCTGTTGATGACCTTATGGCTGTTTTCCGCGCGGAAAAATGCCGCCGTGCAAGATGTGCGGATTTGCTTGAAAGTTTTAAGTGATGGGATTTGTCAGAACGGCTGCTGTAGCTGTTGAGAACACTGCGTATGCTTTTGATATGCTGTATTCGTACGCAGTGCCTGCTGAACTGGCGGACAGGCTTCGTGCGGGCTGCCGTGTGGTTGTGCCGTTTGGAAGAGGAAATCAGAAAAGAATAGGTCTTGTTTTTTCTGTCGATAATGAAATTGGCGACAGAAAACTTAAATCGATTGATTTTATAATTGACGACAGTCCTGTTTTATCCGATGAATTACTGCGGCTTTGCGTATGGCTCAGGGATAATACTTTTTGCACATACTATGACGCTTTTCGTGCGGTGCTGCCACCGGGACTTGGATATTCACTCAAAAAAATTTATGTGCTGTGCAAGGATTTTGACGGAGAACTTACAACCGAAGAACAGAGTTTTCTGACTGTTCTGCAAAACGCTGATAAAACTGATAAGGCTACTTTCGCAGCTGTTGCAGCAGGTAATCAAAAAATGATTGACAGCCTTTCAAAAAAAGGAGCGGTAAGCGAAGATATTACCGCAAAACGCAAAGTCGGCAATGAAAGTGTTGGAATTGTGAGAGTCTGCGCAGATTTTGCAGAGGGCGACAAGCCTACGGCAAAGCAGAAAGCGGTTGTTGATTTTTTGACTGAGTGCGAATGTGCTTCCGTTCAGGAAGTGTGTTACAGTTGTGCAGTGACTTCCGCTGTGGTGAAACGCTTGGTGGAAAAGGGCGTTCTGGAGCAGTTCGAGCGAGTCGTTTTCAGAACTGAAACAAACGAAGAAGCCGTTGAAAATCCCGAGAAAATTGTGTTTTCGCAAAAACAGCAGCAGGTGTATGATGGGATACTGGAGCTTATGAATTCACCCGAACCGAAGTGCGCTTTGCTGCGTGGCGTCACGGGCAGCGGCAAGACTTCGGTTTTTATACGACTGATAAATGAGTCAATAAAGCAGGGAAAATGCGCTATTATGCTGGTTCCCGAAATTTCACTTACTCCCCAGATGGTGGGAAAATTCAGACGGCTTTTCGGCAATCAGGTTGCTATTATGCATAGTTCTCTGTCAGTGGGGGAACGCGCTGATGAGTACCGCCGGATACGCGAAGGTCGCGCAAAAATTGTTGTGGGAACACGCAGTGCAGTGTTTGCGCCTGTTCCGAATCTTGGGATTATAGTTATTGACGAAGAAGGAGAAAGCTCGTACAAGTCGGAGAGTACTCCTCGGTACCACGCACGAGATGTTGCAAAGCAACGATGCTTTGCACATAATTCGCTGCTGCTGCTGGCGTCGGCTACACCGTCGCTTGAAAGCTGCTACTATGCGAAAACGGGGCGGTATTCATTGTTCGAGCTTGATGAGCGTTACAATAATGCCGTTCTGCCTGATGTTTATATAGTCGATATGCAGGAAGAACGCAAAAATGGCAATACGTCAACGTTTTCTATGGCGCTGCTGAATGAAGTGGACGAAAATCTAAAGCGTGGTGAACAGTCGATTTTGCTGTTGAACAGGCGTGGCTATCGTACAAGTGTTCGGTGCATTGCATGCGGAAAGCCGCTTGAATGTCCGAATTGCTCGCTTCCGTTGACGTATCACAGAGCAAACGGCTGCGTGATGTGTCACTACTGCGGGTATTTTCGTGCGATTGACAGAGTTTGTCCTGTATGTGGCGGAAAATATTTCGATATGAAGGGAATGGGAACTCAGCTTATTGAAGATGAAATTTCTGAGATGTTCCCGAAAGCAAGAATACTGCGCATGGACGCAGATACCACTTCTACAAAGCATTCGTTTGAAAGAGCATTCAAAGCTTTTTCCAACGGTGAATATGACATTATGATCGGTACGCAGATGATAGCAAAGGGTTTGGATTTCCCGAATGTAACGCTGGTCGGCGTGCTGAAAACGGATAATCTGTTGTACTCTGCCGATTTCCGCGCGTATGAGCGGACTTTTTCGCTTATAACGCAGGTTGTTGGCAGGGCAGGTCGTGCAGGAAAACGTGGCAGAGCGATGATCCAGACATTCTCGCCCGAACATTTTGTTATAAATCTTGCGGCAAGACAGGATTATCCTGCATTTTATAGCGAAGAAATTGAGCTAAGACGTGCGCAGTTTTATCCGCCTTTTTGCGACGCTGCGGCAGCAGGATTTTCTTCGCCCGATGAAGACAGGTGCAGGAACGCTGCGAATAAATTTGCCAATCTTCTGATTGAGTTTGCAAAGCCTTATGGAGCGCAGGTTCCTATGCGGATTCTGGGTCCTGCGGCGGCACACGTTGGCAGAGTGAACGGAAGATTTCGCTATTCGCTTTTGATAAAATGCAAAAATAATATGGCATTCCGCAGCGTTGCAGAACAAACGCTTAAAGCTGCTTATGCCGATAAAGATTTTATAGATGTGACTTTTTATCTGGATATAAATGGAAATATAGAATGATAAGTATTGATTATTCCTTGGTAAAGGAAGATAAGAAGGAGATTACAAATGGCACTCAGAGAAATAATAAAATTCGGGAATGACGTTCTTAGAAAAAAATGCAGAACAGTAACTGCGTTTGACGATAGACTCGGCTCGTTGCTTGACGATATGACTGAAACGCTCCGCAGTTCGGAGGGTGTGGGTCTTGCCGCACCGCAGGTGGGCGTGCTGCGCCGTGTTGTCGTTGTTGATATTCGTGATAAGAAAGGCACCGTGGAACTTATAAATCCTGAAATAATAGAAACTTCGGGTGTGCAGAACGGCAATGAAGGCTGCCTTTCGGCTCCCGGTGAATGGTCCGCAGTTGAGCGTCCTGCCCATGTTGTAGTAAAGGCACAGGACAGACATGGCAACGAATTTACAATATCGGGCGACGGACTTATGGCACGGGCTTTGTGTCATGAAGTAGATCATCTTGATGGAATACTGTTTACTGATAGAGTGAAAAAGGAAATTGCAAAGCGAGGATAATACGGCTTATGATAAGAGAAATCCTTAAATTCGGAAATCCTGTTCTCCGTGAAAGATGCGAAGAAGTTACCGCATTTGACAAAGAACTTGGGAAACTTCTGGACGATATGTACGAAACGATGGTGGAAGCAGACGGAGTAGGTCTTGCTGCACCCCAGATCGGTGTTCTGAAACGTGTTGTTGTTATTGAAACGGGCGAGGACAGATACGGAAGAATTGAACTTGTAAATCCTGTTATAACTTCTGTTAGCGGTAAGCAGTTTGAACCGGAGGGCTGCCTTTCTGCCGATGGACGAAAAGGCATTGTTCAGCGTCCTGTGCGAGTCCACGTCAAGGCTTATAACCGCTATGGAAAACGTATCCGTTTAGTTGGAAAGGAACTGCTTGCGAGAGCGTTCTGTCATGAAATAGACCATCTTAACGGAATACTTTTTGAGGATAAAGTGATTGAGTGGGTTGAAGATGAAGAAAGCGAAAATGGGGTGACTGAATGAGAATAGTATTTATGGGAACTCCCGATTTTGCGGAGGAGAGTCTGCGTGCATTAGTTGAAGCAGGTCACGAAATATGCGCTGTTTTTACTCAGCCTGATAAGCCGAAAAATCGCGGAAAGCAGCTGCTGTGTACCCCTGTTAAAGAATATGCGCTTGAAAAAGGCTTTGAAGTGTGCCAGCCGACTTCTCTCAGAAACGGAGATGACGCTTGTAAATCACTTCAGAAGCTGCAAAGTATAAACCCTGATGTAATCGTGGTCGCAGCATACGGTCAAATTCTGCCAAAAGAGATACTTGAGCTGCCTAAGTACGGCTGCGTGAATGTTCATGCATCTCTTTTGCCGAAGTACAGGGGAGCAGCACCCATTCAACGTTGTATTCAGTATGGAGAAACAAAGTCGGGCGTGTGCATTATGCGAATGGAAGAGGGACTTGACACAGGAGATGTTATTGTAAGAAGCGAAGTGGAAATCCCTGAAGATATGACGGGTTCTGAGTTATGGGACGTACTTTCTGTGTGTGGAGGAAAAACGCTTCTTGAAGCGCTTTCTCAGCTTGAAAATGGCACTGCTGTTTATACAAAGCAGGAGGGCGAGTCATCTTACGCAAAGATGATAAAGAAGGAAGAACTTAAAATCGACTTTTCAAAGTCCGCAAAAGAGGTATACGACTTTATCCGTGCGATGGCGGACGTACCGTGTGCATATACACTACTTGAGGGAAAGCGGCTTAAAGTGTTCCGTGCAAAGATGAACGGAATGCGTTCGGAATGTGCTTTTGGAAAGATTGCTGATGAAAAGATTTTCTCTGTTGTATGCGGTGACGGAGAATGTGTGGAATTTACCGAAATTCAGCCTGAAAACGGCAAGAGAATGACTGTTGACGCATTCCTCAGAGGGAAAAAAATAACTCGTGGGACTTTGCTTGGCGAGTGAAAAATGAATTTTAGCAAAGGTATTGTGTTTAAACGAAAGGATTTATAATGGCTGACGCTCGATTGACTGTATTGAAACTATTGCTGAAGATGGAAAGCAGCAATTCATATTCCAATATTCTGTTGAATTCCGTGCTTTGCGAGCAAGGATTATCTACTCGTGACAGAGCCTTTGCTTCGGCGCTGTTTTACGGTGTTACTGAGCGTAAGATGACGCTTGATTATATTATTTCGCAAAACAGCAAAGTGCCATTCAATAAAATTCAGCCCGAAGCAGTGGAAATCCTTAGAATGGGATTATACCAGCTGCTGTATATGCCGTCTGTGCCTGACAGCGCAGCTGTGAACGAATCGGTTGCGCTTTGCAAGAAAAATAAGCTTTTTGGAGCGCAGGGTTTTGTAAATGCTATGCTCAGAAATTTCATAAGAAATGGCAAAGTCGTGGATTACAGCAATCTTGAACCTGTAAAGCGCCTTTCAATCGAATATTCCTGTCCCGAATGGATAGCGGGGAAGTTTATGAACGAGTATGGTGAGGAAAATGCAGTGAAAGCGCTTAAGGCGTCACTTGGCGCACCTCCGCTTTTCGCAAGAGTGAACACAACAAAAACCGATGAGGAAAGCCTTGTGGCACAGCTGCGAAAAGAGGGCGTGAAAGCGTCTGTTTACCAAAAAATACCGTTCTGCATTCGGCTTGAGGAAGTTGGAAATCTTGAACAGCTCCAATCCTTTAAAGAAGGGTTGTTTCATGTCCAGGATATTTCAAGCCAGTTGTGTTGTCTGACGCTTAAACCTATACTTAATGAAACTGTACTTGATGTGTGCGCTGCGCCCGGTGGCAAAAGCTTTACTCTGGCTGAGATAATGGGAAATCACGGTAAGGTTATTTCAATGGATCTGTACGAACAGCGTGTAGGACTTATCAGAAGCGGAGCAGAGCGGCTGGGTCTTGGCATTGTAGAACCTCGTGTAAATAATGCGACTATATTCAACGAAGAACTTCCGCTTGCTGACAGAGTAATGTGCGATGTGCCGTGTTCGGGATTGGGAGTAATTCGCAGAAAACCGGAAATTAAATACAAGGACGAACACGAATTTGATGAACTGCCGAAGCTGCAGAAGCACATTCTGGAGATTTCTGCCCGATATGTAAAGACAGGCGGTACGCTTGTATATTCTACTTGTACGCTTTCAAAAGCGGAGAATGAGGATGTTGTAACTGCCTTTGCCGCAGAACACCCTGAATTTTCGCCGATTGTTCAGCCTGTGCCTTATGAGGGCGCAGCTAACAGCTATATGCGAACATATATTCCCGATGATGACGGCGGTGACGGATTTTTCACTGCATCCTTCAGACGGATAAAGGATTAACGTTCGTACACATTGAAATGATTTGTTTAAATCATCAGGGGGTCAGAGCTTGGAGAAAACAGATATATTGTCGCTTACGAGAGAAGAGCTTTGCGAGCGTATTCTTGCAATGGGCGAAAAGAAATTCCGTGCAAACCAGATTTACGACTGGCTTCACGTTAAAAGAGTAAAAGAGTTTTCGCAGATGAGTAATATTTCTGCGACTTTTCGTGAAAAGCTTGATGAACAATTTTGCATAAAAACTCTGAAAATTAAAAAGAAGCTTGAGAGTGAACTTGACAACACGATGAAGTACCTTTTTGAACTGCCAGATGGCGAGTTTGTGGAGTCGGTGTTTATGGAATACAAGCACGGAAACAGCTTGTGCATTTCTTCACAGGTTGGCTGCCGTATGGGTTGTAGGTTCTGTGCGTCAACAATTGCAGGTTGGGTGAGAAATCTTGAACCGTCTGAATTGCTGGGACAAATCTACGAAACTGAGCGTGACAGCGGAAGGCGCGTTGACAGCATCGTTATGATGGGAATAGGCGAGCCTCTGGATAATTTTGATAATGTAACAAAATTTCTTCAGATACTTAATTCCGACGGCGATGGTATGAGCCTGCGGCATTTGTCGCTTTCAACGTGCGGCGTTGTGGATAAGATATATAAACTTGCTGAGATGAAACTTGGAATTACTCTTTCTGTTTCACTTCATGCTGCGAATAACGAAAAGCGTTCGGAAATCATGCCGATTAACAGGCGGTTTGATTTGAGTACACTTATGAAAGCGTGCGATGATTATTTCAAAGCAACAGGCAGACGTATCTCTTTTGAATACTCGCTGATTGAGGGTGTGAATGACGATGATAAGTCGGCTGACGAGCTTATTGCACTGCTTGGGAAAAAGAACTGCCACATAAATCTTATTCCGATAAATGAGATAGCAGAGCGTGATTTCAAGAAAAGCCGTTTTGCGCAGCGTTTTCAGAAGCGTCTTAACGATGCAGGCATGAACGCTACTATCCGCAGGACGCTTGGCGCGGATATAAACGCCGCTTGCGGTCAGCTGCGCCGCGACAGTCTTAAGCGTGATAACTCAAAAAACGAACAAAGTGAAAATCATATTGTTTGACAAATATTCAATGACATCATTTTAATTTAAAGGTTGTGATATTTTGAAGATTTTTAGTAAAACCGATATCGGACTTGAGCGAACAGAAAATCAGGACTGCGTATGGGGAGAAATGATTTCCGCAAACGCTTGTGCTGCTGTTTTGTGTGATGGAATGGGCGGCGAGAGTGAAGGTGGACTTGCAAGCAGTATTGCCTGCAAGGTGATTTCCGAGCGTATACTCAATAATTTTAATGAGAACATGGGAAGCAACTCAATCCGAAATCTTATGGTGACTGCGGCTGTGGCTGCAAATACCAATGTCTGGGATACTTCACAGCTTCAGGTTCATGAGGTTATGGGAACTACCTGCGTTGTTGCGATAGTGGCGCAAGGTGTGGCGCACATTCTTAATATCGGTGATTCCCGTGCTTATCATTTGTTTACAGATGGCGATGACGAGTGTATCCGACAGATAACCAAAGATCATTCGCACGTCCAGGAGCTTGTCGAGCGTGGAGAAATTACTGAAGAACAAGCAAAAACTCACCCGAAGCGCAATAAGATCACCCGTGCAATTGGTGCAGAGCAAAATGTAGTACCTGATTATTTCGAACTTTCGCTTAATGCGGGAGAGATGATTTTGATGTGTAGCGATGGACTTTCGTCTTACGGAGATGACATGGATATTCTTGATATATGTTTTGACAGCAAGCCGGAAGATTGCTGCGGAAAACTTGTTCGGTACGCTAATGGAAACGGCGGTAAGGATAATGTGTCTGTGGCATTGATAGTAAACAAATAATCACACTGTCATCAAATACAAAAACAGCTGAATTAGGGTTTTTGTTTGGAAAAAATGAATTATCCGCACAGCGTCTTGACTTTTCAGACGAAATGTGATATCATAAACAGTGAATGAATTATAATTGTTGTATAACTTCAGATTACCATGTACTGTTGCAGCATGGTTGAAATTATTTTTACTTCAGAGGAAAAGGCGGTTTTATGGATAATAATATCGGAAAAAGGCTTGATGGACGCTATGAGCTTTTGGAGCTTATAGGCGTAGGTGGCATGGCTGACATCTATCGTGCAAGAGATATTCAGGAAGATAGAATTGTCGCTGTCAAAATTCTTAAAACAGAGTTTGCGGGAAGCGATGAATTTCTTCGCCGATTCCGTAATGAGAGCAAGGCAATTGCTTTGCTTTCTCACCCGAATATTGTAAAGATTTACGATGTAGGGTTTACGGATAAGGTGCAGTTTATCGTGATGGAGTATGTTGACGGCATTACTCTTACAGATTATATTGAACAGCAGGGAGTCCTTAAGTGGCGCGACGCTCTGCACTTTACGGTGCAGGTGCTAAGAGCGCTTCAGCACGCACATGACAGAGGAATTGTCCATCGTGATGTGAAAAGTTCCAATGTAATGCTGCTGCGTGACGGAACTATCAAGGTGATGGATTTCGGAATTGCACGCTTTAACCGTGAGAATAACAAGACTGTTTCTGAAAAGACAATAGGTTCTGTTCATTACATCAGCCCTGAACAGGCAAGGGGGGATATTACAGATGAACGCAGTGATATCTATTCTGTTGGTGTTGCACTTTATGAGATGCTTACGGGAAAAAAGCCGTTCGACGGTGATACGCCCGTTGCAATCGCTTTGAAGCATATGCAGAGCGTACCCAGAAAACCAAGCGAAATTAACGAAACAATCCCTGAGGGTCTTGAGCAGATTGTTCTCAGAGCAATGCAAAAAGATCCTGCTGCACGTTATCAGACTGCCGGCGAGATGATAAACGACCTTGAGGAATTCAAGAAAAATCCGGGAATTGTCTTTGATTACAAATATAATTCGACTGACGGCACACCCAAGTATGCCGACAGACCTAATCCTGTCGTTGAGAAAGAAGCTCAGCAGCGGCGCAGAACTGTCCGAGAGGAAGAAACATATGAAGCTGATGAGTACGATTATGACGACGATGATTATTATGATGATGAGGACGAGTATGCCGAGCGCCGCAGTCCTCTGATACCGATTTTGTTTGCGGTTGGTGCTGCGTTTGTTATTGCAACGGTATTCCTTGTGTTAAAACTTGTTGTTGACGCATTTGAAACACCTGTTAATGATTCAAGCTATTCGCAGACTGCTGGCATTGTTGTTACTGACGGTGAGTTTGCTATGCCAAATCTTGTCGGACTTTCGTGGGACGAAGCTGTGGCGCAGTATGGCGGCGATGGCTCTCCTATGACGCTTGTTCCGCAGCAGGAATGGAGTGAAGTTACAGTAAACGAGATTTTCCATCAGGATCAGCCTGAGGGCAGACGTGTAAAGGTGGGTACTACGATTACTGTTAAGGTAAGTAAGGGTATTCGCCGTGTTGAAATTCAGGATTTCACCAGCAGAAGCGACTCTGCCGCTGAACAGCAGCTTAAAAAGGACGGTTTTCTGGTTTCAAAGACTTATGATTATGACGAGAGCATTCCAAAGGGTCATGTAATAAGAACAACGCCTCCTGCTCATGAACAGGCTGAACAAGGAAGCACTGTAATTCTGGTTGTAAGTATCGGTCCTAAGAATAATTCAATGAAGATGCCGAAGCTTACTGATATGCAGCTTAGTGAAGCAATTGAGATTTGCAATGAGTATCACCTTATTCCAATTACAAAGGAAGTTTCAAGCGATCAGCCTAAGGGTCTTGTTCTCGGTCAGAATATCGAAGTAGGAACTTTTGTTGACAGAAGCACGGAAGTTGAGCTTACGGTAAGTTCAGGTGAAATTCCTGTTGTGACATCTACTATTAACCTTGCACTTCCTGTCGGCTTAAAGGGACGTTTTGAATTTATGTATTATGAGGACGGCGTTCTTGTAAATACAGAGGAACGTGATATCAGCCTTACTGCTGCAAGAAGCATCAAATATGATATGCAGGGTAAGATGGGTGAGAAACACACGCTTTCTATAATCGTGCGTTCAACAGCTACGAACAGAGAAGCGCAATATATTGAAATCGAAGTCGATTTCTCCTCAGATCCTCCGAAACAAAACCAGAAGTACAAAGACAGTATAATTTTTGCCACGTTGACAATGGATATCGGAAATTCATCAAGTTCTTCCGATACAGATTAACGAGGTGTGTATGCAGAAGAGTGCTTTTGAAGGAATAATTACAAAAGCTGTCGGGGGCGTCTACTATGTAGATGCCCTTGACGGCTATGAAGAAAGTGTTAAGTGTGCAGCGAGAGGGATATTCAGAAATCGCGGAATAAGTCCGTCTGCAGGAGATATTGTTACAGTAGAATCTGATGAGATTACGCAGCCTGTTATTACGGAAATTCATGAACGAAAGAATTATCTGGTTCGCCCTCCGCTTGCAAATCTGGATTTGATAGTGTTTGTAAACAGCACGGCAGAGCCTTGTGTTAATGGCTTTATTCTTGATAAGCTGATAGCAATTGCGGACAGCAAGAACATAGAGCCGGTTGTTGTATTTACTAAGGTTGATTTGAAAGCGGCAGGAGAGTATCCCGGAATTTATCGGAAAATAGGCATTACTGTCTGCATGGTTGATAATACAACAGGAGAGGGCGCAGAGGAAATAAGAAATCTTATTTCGGGAAAAACTGCTGCGTTTATCGGAAATTCGGGAGTAGGAAAATCAAGCTTACTGAATGTGCTTTATCCTGAACTTCATCTTGAAACTGCGCAGACAAGTCGGAAACTCGGACGCGGAAAGCACACCACAAGACAAGTGGAGTTGTTTAAGAAAGATGGATATATTGCCGATACTCCTGGATTTTCAACGGTTGATACAGAGCGATATTGCAGACTTTCAAAATACGAGTTGGACGGGGCATTCAGAGAATTTAGACCGTTTGTTGGTAAATGTGAATTTTCTGATTGTGCACATATCAAAGAACGCGGCTGTGCTGTGCGCAAAGCTGTTGATGTCGGTGAAATAGCATTGCAGCGCTATAACAGTTACCTTAGAATGTATGAGGAAGCTTCGAAAATTAACGATTGGGAAATGAAATGAAAATTTGTTCAATTATTTGCGGTGCGCCGAACGTGAATATATCGAAAGATAAGGTCGAGGGACTGGTTATAGCAGCTGACAGGGGACTTGATTATTGCATAGCAAACGGCATTACTCCTGAGTTTGCTGTCGGGGACTTTGATAGTGCGCATAATGCACCGCCTGAAGGGATTGCGACAGTTACCGTACCTGCCGAAAAGGACGATACTGACACGCAACTTGCTATTGAACTCGGTATGAGAATGGAATGCAGCGAATTCAGACTGTTCTGTGCGCTGGGTGGACGGTTGGATCATACTATTGCGAATTTGCAGACAATTTTCAAACTGAAAGAGAAAGGCTTTTCTGCTGTGGCATACGGAGATGGGTGTGAAGCCTTCTTTGTGAAAGAAGAAACCGCAGATATTGCGAAGTTTGATGGATATCTGTCTGTTTTTTCATATAGTCCGAGTGCGGTTGTAACACTGAAAGGCGTAAAATATCCGCTTGATAATCACACGTTGACAAGTGATTTTCCGCTTGGAATAAGTAATATTGTAACTGATGATTTTGCGGAGATTACGGTTTTATCGGGAGATGTACTTGTTATTAAGCAGCGTTATGACGATTGATTATTGAAATTGGAGGTTTGTGTATGGTATCACTTTTTTACCTTTTGGCGTTTATTTTGTCAGCTGTTCTGATGTTAAGAGTGTTTATCAGAAATCAAAACATTGACTCAAAGCTTGTGTTTATGTGCTTTGCTGTTCTGATTAACAATTATGGAAGATATCTGGTATCAGTTTCTACAACTCTGGAAATGGCAATCTGCGCAAATAAGATCTTGTATTTTGGCGGTTGCTTTACACCGATGATGTTTACGCTGGTTATCTGTAGCTTGTGCAAAATAAAAATTCCTCTTTGGGTAAAAGGTGTAGGAATGGCTGTCCCGTCCTGCATTTATGCTCTGGTTTTAACCATTGGAAAAAGCACAATTTATTATAAGAGCGTGCAGCTTGGTATAGGAAACGGATACAGCTATCTTATAAAGGAGTACGGAGCGCTGCATTTCCTTTATCCAGTGTTTACTATTCTTTGCTTTGTAACATATGTCGGCGCTGTTTTATACGCAATAATTTCAAAGAAAAATGTTTCGGTCAGAATGCTTGTGCTTTTGTGCAGCATGGGTTTTGCGGTGAGCCTGACATACCTATTGCAGCGTGTATTCAACTCAACGATTGAATGGATTTCAATAACATACCTTTTTTCAATTATTATTCTTACTTATCATATTGAACGTCTGAATATGTTTGATATGACGTCGAATATTGCAAATTCAATCGAGAAAACACATCAGAACGGTTATATCGTATTTGATAAAAATAACAGATATATTGATTGCAATGCATATGTTCAGGAGTTGTTTCCTGAAATCCGCCAATGGAAAAATGACACATTTCCTCCCAAAAACGATAGTCTGCTTTGCACAGATATTGTTCCTTATGCAATCAGCAAGCAGAAAGAATATCTTAGCGATGAACTGCATAAAACGATAGAACTTGACGGACGATGGTATGAACTGAATGTGAGAGATGTTTTTTTCAGCAGAAAGAAAGTCGGATACCTTGTTGAAATAGCAGATCGTACTGCTGAGAATAAATATCTGTCGGCGATTGAAAACTATAATGCGCAGCTTGAAAAAGAGGTTGAGAAGAAAACCGAAAAAATAGTTCACGTTAAGGATATGATGGTTCTTGGTATGGCGTCCATGGTTGAAAGTCGTGATTCAAGTACAGGCGGTCATATAAGACGGACGAGCAAGGTTGTTGATATTTTTGCAAAAAAACTGATAGAATGCTGCAGCACTATTGGTCTTGATGAGGATTTTTTGAAAAAAGTTTCAAAAGCAGCACCTATGCACGACCTTGGGAAGATTACGGTAAGCGACAGCATTTTACGAAAGCAAGGTAAGTTTACCGAAGAAGAATACGCTGAGATGAAAAAACACGCTGCGGCAGGCGGAAAGATCGTTGATGATATTCTTGAGGGCGTAGAGGACGAAGATTTCGTTGAAATAGCAAGGAATGTTGCGACTTATCATCACGAAAAGTATGACGGTACGGGATATCCTTACGGAATAAAGGGAGAGAATATTCCGATTGAGGCTAGGATTATGGCTTTGGCGGACGTTTTTGACGCATTGGTCAGCAAACGCTGTTACAAAGACGCATATTCTTATGATAAAGCATTCGGGATTATTAAAGAGTCAATAGGTTCACATTTTGACCCGAAGCTCGGAGAAATTTTTTTGCAATGTCGTGAGCAGCTTGAAAGTATGTACAATAGTTCTGAATTATATTCTTAATGGAAATTTCGCCGTATGGAGGAAGCTTGTATGAACCAGAAATGGAACGCAGAAAAGTATGGCGCTGATTTTTCGCTTGTACACGAATACGGAAATGATGTGCTGTCGCTGATTGATTTTCATAATGTGTCTTCTGTGCTTGATCTCGGATGCGGAAACGGAGCGCTGAAAATAATTTATAGATAAGGTTCTGAAAACAAAAGGTATACCCACAAGGATTTTTCCTTGTGGGTGTTCTATTTTTGGTTTGACTTTAATATACTTTATCAAAACGGACAAACATCAGGGAGGACGCAAAAATGACTTTACCAAAATTAAAGATATTCGGGAAAATCTGTATAACCGATGCTCATTCAAACATTGCTGAAATCAGACTAAGGGCAGGCAAACCATCTGTTCTGGTTGATATTTACGGCAATATGAAACTATGCTCGGAAAATCTGTCTGTTGATGATATCAACGAATGCTTTTCGGAAATATGCAGGTATTCGCTGCATAGTTTTCAAGGAGAGATTGCTCAGGGGTTTGTGACGCTTGACGGAGGACACAGAGTAGGAATCTGCGGAACGGTTGTAAAAAACGGCAGCGATATTGGTTTTATAAAAAATGTGTCGGGGTTGAATATTCGTTTTGCAAGAGAGATTGTAGGCTGTGCGGACGAGTTATATAACAGACTGTTTGCTGTTGAACCGTGTTCGCTGCTCCTTGGCGGAAAACCGCTGAGCGGGAAAACTACCGTTCTGCGTGATCTTGCAAGAAGGCTTGGGAGTAATCACCGAGTTACTATTATCGACAGCAGAAATGAAATAGCCGCATGTGTGGGGGGAGAGCCTACTCTTGATGTTGGATTGAATACCGATGTGCTGTGCGGCTGCGGAAAAGCAGAAGGAATTATGATAGCTCTGCGCTCGATGAGTCCCGAATTTATAATTTGTGATGAAACTGCACATGATGAGGACGCAATTGAGGAAGCACTTTTCTGTGGTGTAAAAGTTATTGCTTCCGTACATACATCAAATATAGAAGATTTGAAAAAGCGATACAAAGGTACGACATTACTTAAAAACTTTGATTATCTGGCGGTTCTGGGAAAGCGTGGAAAAATAGCTGAGCTTCAGATGGGCGGTGATTCTGTATGAGAGTTCCGGCGGCATTGATTATTTTAATTTGCTGCTCCGCAGTCGGAGTACGAAAAAGTTTTGCGATTAAAAAGCGTGTTGTATTTATTGATGGAATAATTTCAATGCTTACGGAATTTGCTATTGATATCAGATTTCAACTGCCGACTCTTGAAGAACTAATTCGAAATCAGCACGGAGAATTTGCAGAAAAAGTAAAGCACATTATCAAAAGCGGCAGCGATGTAAGAACAGCTTGGGAGAGTGCCTGTCGTGAGTACAGGTCTGAAGCAGCAGAAATTGCGTTGCTTTGTGAATTTGGCAGAGCATTCGGAAATTCCGATGGCAACGGCGAATTGCAGCTTATACAACTGTATATTGAGCGTTTTTCAAAATTGCGTGAAGCGGCTTTTAAGGAATACTCGCATAAAGGAAAGGCTGCAGCTAAAGTTGGCGTACTGTGCGGAGCGGCAGGAGCAGTTCTTGTTCTTTGATTCTGGGGGATTTGATGGAAGTTGATTTGCTTTTTAAAATTGCTGCCATAGGGATTATTGTTGCGGTTCTTAATCTTATTCTCAAAAAGACCGACCACGAAGAACAGACGGTAATGCTTAATGTGGCAGGTTTGATAATTGTTCTGATGATGATTGTTCCTGCTCTGGAAGAATTGTTTGATACTATCAGAAATGTTTTCGGATTGTGAAAAGAGGATAACGTATGGATTATCTGTCTATTTGCGCATTCGGAATTATTGCCGTGGTACTGTGCGTTACGGTACGCAAAGTTAATCCCGAAAGCGCACTGGGTATAAGCATTGCTGCAGGTCTTGCTGTCACTGTGGCTGTATTAAGTGCGATTTCTCCATCAATAAAGACGCTTTCGGAGCTTGCGGATAAGTCAGGTATTGACAGCTCTCTTGTAAAAATTATGTTAAAAGCGCTGGCGGTGTGTTATATAACATCGTTGTGTGCGGACTGTGCAAGGGACGCAGGGGAAGCGGCTCTGGGATCAAAACTGGAGCTTGCGGGCAGAGCGGCTATTGCAGTGATTTCGCTGCCTGTTTTTACTCAGCTTGCGGATTATGTTACAGGAATGTTGAAATGATGGTGCTTAAATGGATTATAAAAAGATACTTGCGATAATGGCGGCGATTGTTTTTGCTATACTGTGTGCTGAGCTTTTGAATGTGTATGCAGTCGGAAGCGAATATGAGTTCGGGGTTGATGAAATTCGAAGCGCATTACCCGATGAAGCTCAAAGCGAACTTGATAAATCGGGGATTAGTCCCGATAATTCTGGCGCGGCTAATCTTAATATCAAAACAGTTTTGAAAGAGATTACTGAAATGATTAAAAGCCGTGCAATGAAACCGCTTAAGCTTTTTTGCTCGCTGTTCGGAGTAACTGTATTGAGCGTTCTGGCGCAGCAACTTACGGACCAGAGTTCGCTGAAAGGAGTTTTTGCGGCTATCAGTGCGTTATGCGGTGCGGGAATAGCGGCTGCGGCTGTCGGAGATGTTCTTGATGAAACGCTTGGAGTTCTTTCGCAGGCAGCGGATTTTACGCTGGTGTTTATCCCTGCTTTTACAGGGATAGCGGCAGCTTTGGGACACGTTAGTTCAGCATCTGCTGTAAATTCTGCCGTTCTGGCGGCAACTCAGCTTTTTTCGCAGATTGCAGCCAAATATCTCGCACCACTGTGTGCTGTAATACTTGGAATATCTGCTGCAGGGGCGGCGGACAGCGAACTGAAACTGGAAAAAATAGGCAATCTGGTGAAAAAGGCTGCTGTATGGGGACTAACGCTGATAATGACGATTTTTATGAGCGTGCTTTCTATACAAACGGTTGTGACTTCTGCTGCGGATAATTCGGCGATAAAGGCTGCTAAATTTATTGTATCACAAGGAGTGCCGTTTGTAGGAGGAACTATCTCTGACGCTGTTAATATGGTGAGTGGTGGATTAACAATGCTGAAAGGAAGCGTGGGAACTTACGGGATAATCGGTGCAGCAGTAGTTCTGCTGCCTGCTTTGGCAAGCTTGTTTTGTTACCTTATTGCGTTGTCACTGTCGGAATATACAGCACAGATGTTCGGACAGAAGGAGCTTTCGGTGTTATATAAAAGTTGCGGCTCGGTGATGTCGATTGTTATTGCTGTGACTGTGTGCTTTTTAGTACTGAATGTGATAGCAGTATTTATAATGCTTTCTGTTACTGGGACGGTGAGCGGATAATGAAATTTATTCTGACTGTATGCATTTCGGCTATTGCTATTGCTTTCTTTAAAATTCTTATTCCCGAAAACAAGTTTAAAAAGCAGATTTCCTTTCTTACAGCAGGAATTTTTATTCTGACCATTATTTCGTCTGCGACTGGTGAAGCTTTTGATTTTTCGCTTGATGACTATGAGCTTTATGAAAGCGAGAACTTCGTACAGATTTCGCAGTCTGTTTCCGAAACGCTCAGAAAACAGATTTGCGATGAGATGTCGGAAAAGGTAAGAACTTTGCTGAATGAAAATGGAATTTTTCCGGAAGAAATTCACATAATCGTTAATATTTCTGACTTGTATAGCATAAATATTTCACAGGTGAAGCTTGTTTTTAAAGAAGGTGATGATGCGATTGTAAATAAAGCTGTTTCACTGCTTGAAAACGAGCTTGATGGGAAGATAAAAATAAGTGCGGAACAGCGATGACAAAGCTTTTCTGTCAGATAACGAGAGGTTTTTAAAATGGCATTTAATATCTCTTTAAAGAATGGTCTGAATGATAAAATAAAGGATTTTCTGGTTGGGGATAAAGGTGCAAAGGCGCTGATATGCGGTGCGATAGCAGCAATGCTGTTGATATTGTGCAGCGGCTTATCCTGTGGCGGAGAAAAATCAATCGAAGAAGAAAAATACACGGCTTGTGATGCGTCTGAAATAGAACAAGAACTTGAAGAACGTATAAAGAAGCTTGTGTCACAGATAAGCGGTGCTGGAGCAGCTTCGGAAATTAGCGTTATGATAACGGTGGATACAACGTCAACGGCAATTTTTGAAAAGGATATTCAATATGAAAATATTTCTCAGAACAATGGCGTTACAACCAGCAGGAACGATGAAACAGTACTTGTCGGAAGTGGAAAAGAACCGCTTCAGATAGGTGTTTCAAATCCTGAAGTTCGTGGTGCAACGGTAGTGTGTAAAGGTGCAGCGGATCCTGTTGTGTGCGAACGGATAACTCATGCAGTGGCAAAGGCTCTTGATATAGGTTTATCACGGGTTTGCGTTACATACTGATTGAAGAAAGGAATTTGTTTATGAAAAGGCTAAATGTGATTATCGGGAAAAAACAGATTGTTATAGCATCGCTTGCAGTGCTGCTTGGCGCTGCTGCAACGGCAAATTTTGTGTTGTCGGGTAAAGACGTAACAGACGGCAAGACAAATTCAGCCGATGAAGTGAGTGCAAGCGCTAATTACGGTGATACTCTGTATGTTTCCAATACCAATGACGACGCATATTTTGCAAAAGCTCGCCTTGAAAAGCAGCAGAGTCGTGATGAAACGGCAGAGGTTCTTGCAGGAATGTATCAGGGTGGCGATATGACAGCTGATGAGTTGTCGGTTGTAACTTTAAACGCTCAGAATTTAAGCAAGACTATCGAGAGTGAAAATAAGATTGAAACACTGATTAAAGCGCAGGGCTTTGCTGACGCATTGTGCTACCTAAGCGATAAGGGAGCTAACGTCATTGTAAAAACAGACGGACTTGACGCTGTTGGCGCAGCAAAGATAAAGGCTACGCTTCAGTCAGAAGTTCCCGTTGCAAGCGATAATATTACTATCGTTGAAGTAAAGTAATCTGTTGTGATAAATTATAATGCAGCGTTCGCTATAATATGCTGAAAGGACATCTGCAACCGGTTGTGAATGAATTATTGCCCGAAGGGATTTCCTTCGGGCTTTTCGGGGTTATTCTGCTCTGACTTTTTTTATGCCGAATATCATTCTGAGAACTCCGGCAAACATTTTTGGACTTCTGACAACTACAATTTTCATAAGTAAGCCTCCCTTACAATCTTAACAAGAATATCCCCAGTACGATGAGCAGCACAGCAATTGTAAACAACATTGCTTTTACCGAGAAGAACGATATGCACAGCACCGCTCCGAAAAGTGCCGCTATTCCGAGTATTATACAGCCTTTCGGGTTTTTGCGCCTTCTGGGACAGCGCATTATATTCACTCCTCTCTGCCTTTTGCGGCTCGCTTTATTTCATTTTATTCCTGTGGGTGTTTTTTGTTACAGCTTTTTTTAAAAAAATACTTGTTTATTCGGCTCAGATGTGATATAATAAAATAGTATGAATATATCCTGTTAGTTATTTTGAATAAATTTGGAGGGAAAGTATGGAAATATCTAAGAAACATACTCCGGGAAGTATGAAAGTGTCTGAAGAGGTTCTTGTAAAAATAGCGCAGACTGCTGCGAGTGAAATCGAAGGCGTTGATGTGGGAACTGACAGAATGGGCGTAGTAATCAAGAAAAATCCTGTCCGTGCAAAGGTTATCGGCGAAGCTGCGGCTATACGCATGAATTTGAATATCCTCGAAGGTTTTAACGCAGTAAGTGTTGCAGAGGGCGTTCAGAGAAGCGTGAAGTCTGCTGTTCAGAATATGACAGGGTTTACCGTTACTAAGGTAGATGTGAATATTATGGGTGTAAGCTACAAAGATAACACAGAGGTGGCACAATGAGTCAGATAAAACTTTCGCGCCCGGAAGTAAGAGAGGGCGCTTTCCTTGAATTGTATCAGATGCAGTTCGGTACAACACTTGAAGAAATAGACGAACTGAATGCGGACGCTTTTGATATGGCGAAGAACGAACAGACGGACGAGATTGTCCGCGGAGTACTTGAGCATGAAGAAGAACTTGCCGCTGTAATTTCAAAGTATTCCAGAACACGTTCTGCTGCCAGAATTGCAAAGGTTAATTCCGTTATACTTAAAATTGCTATTTACGAAATGAAATATTGCGATAAGGTTCCGAATGCTGCTGCTATTAACGAAGCTGTCGAACTTGCAAAAAAATATTCTCAGAAATCGGACAGTGGATTTATAAACGGTCTGCTTAATTCATACAAGAGGGAACTTGAAGGAAATGCATAATTTAAGGGAAATCCGCACTGTATCGGAGATTACGGGAGAAATTAAGGCGACGCTGTCCGACAATGTTGAGTTGAACGGCTTTTTTGTGCGCGGTGAAATCTCTCAGATTACACGAAAAGCAGGCAGACGACCCGGCTCGCAGTATCTTTATTTTACGCTGAAAGATGAAAATTCCGTGATTTCGTGCGCTATGTTTGAGGGCGTGAAAGCATTGGATTTGGATTTAGCGGCAGGAGATATGGTTGTGTGCGGCGGCTATATTGACGTGTATGTTCCATATGGAAAATACCAGATGATATGCTCGTCAATTGAAATGGACGGTGAAGGTGAAGCTGCTGCGGCTTTGCAAAGACTTGTAGAAAAGCTTAAATCAGAGGGAATTTTCGATAGAAAACGTCCTTTCCCTGAATATCCGAAGAAGATAGCTGTTATTACTTCGCCTACGGGTGCGGTAGTTCACGATGTTATTGAAACTACTGCCATGCGTTATCCTATAACGGAAATTTGCGTTATTCCTGCTGTTGTACAGGGAGAAGGAGCTGTTTCCTCTCTTGTTGACGGGCTTGCTAAAGCGCAGAAAATCGGCGCAGATGTGATAATCATCGGTCGTGGCGGCGGTTCAAAGGAAGATTTGAACTGTTTTAATTCCGAACAGCTTGCGAGAGCAATTTATGCTTCGGAAATTCCTGTTATCAGTGCGGTTGGTCACGAAACAGACACAACAATTGCCGATCTTGCAGCTGACGTGAGAGCGTCTACTCCTACTCAGGCGGCTGAAATCGCTGTTCCTGATATCAGAAATGTGATGGGACAGATACTTCACTGTCGGAAAATGGCTGAGATGTCTGCGGACATGGCGCTTAACAGTGCAAAGAAAGAGCTGGAACTTCTGGAAAAGGATATCAGATTGTTTTCCCCCTATGGGAGGATAGCAAAATGGGAAAATGAACTTTTCCGCATTGAAGAATGCATATCAAACAATATTCACAGACGCATTGCCAAAGCTGAGTTTGCGTTTTCGTCAATGGTGCAGTCGATTAGCGACCTGAACCCAATGGGAGTTTTACAGCGAGGTTATTCATTTGCGAAGAAAAACGGAACGGTTATAAGTTCTGCTAAGATACTGGGTTGCGGCGATATGCTTGAAATATCATTTGCTGACGGAAGCGTGATTGCTGAAGTTAAGGAAATCAGAAAATGAGGTTGAAGAATGGAATTTGAAAAGGAAATGATCAGGCTGAAAGAAATTTCCGATAAAATGAGCGACGGCGGTATTTCTCTGGACGAGTCTATGAAATTATATACCGAAGCTGTGGCTTTGTCGAAACAGCTAGGTGACTATATTGAGAATGCTAAACTCAAAATCGAGCAGCTTGAAGGGAATTGATAGGTTATGAATGTAAACGAAATTCTTCGTGATTACGCTGAAATGACAGAGGACGCTCTTGAAAAATATCTTCCTGATACGACCTGCCTTCAGAACAGCGTTATAAAAGCGGCGAGATATAGCCTTTTTGCAGGAGGAAAAAGAATTCGTCCTGCGCTTGTTATGGAGTTTTGCCGTTTGTGTGGGGGGGCGCCCGAAACTGCGCTGCCTGTTGCGTGCGCACTTGAAATGACGCACACGTTTTCACTTATCCACGACGATATGCCCTGCATGGACGATGACGATTTAAGGCGTGGCAAGCCTTCGTGTCATAAAAAATTCGGTGAATCAACCGCTATGCTTGCAGGTGACGCTCTGGCGGTTCTGCCTTATAAAATTATAGCTGAAGCAGCGCTTAAAAAGCTGCTGCCTCAGGAATCGGCGCTTAAGATAATAAGTCTGCTTTCTGATAATGTCGGAGTTTTCGGCATGATTGGCGGTCAGACTCTTGATCTTGAATTTGAAAATGTTATCCCAGATACTCCTGCCATTCTTGAAATGTATCGGATGAAAACGGGTGCGCTGCTTGAATTTGCGTGTAAGGCGGGCTGCATTGCCGCAGGTGCAGGTGCAAGAGAACAAGTTGCCGCTGCCGCATATGGTCAGAGATTAGGTACAGCGTTTCAGATAGTTGACGATATAATGGACGTAACGCTTGACGAACAGACAATAGGAAAACCTGTCAACAGCGACGCCCAGAGCGGGAAGCATACTTATGTCTTTGCGGTAGGAATTGATGAAGCACGAAAACAGGCTGAAACTCTTACAAAGCAGGCTGTTGGCTTTCTTGGTGAATTTGACGACGCGGATTTTCTTGTCGAGCTTGCATCACAGCTACTTTATCGTAAACACTGACGGAGGTTTTATATGAAGGTATTGATGTTTAATCCTATAGCGTCTGTCGGTTTCATTTCCTGGATTTTGGCGCAGATTATAAAAACTGTTATTCATTCGATTAAATTCAGGACGTTTAATGCAGAACGAATTGTCGGAGCAGGTGGAATGCCGTCCTCACATTCGGCTCTGGTGGTAAGTGTGGCTTTTTATACGATGAGGTTTAAGGGACTTCAGAGTACTGAATTTGCGTTTGCTGTGCTGCTTGCCGGAATTGTAATTTATGACGCATTGAGCGTGCGATATAATGCAGGACTTCACGCAAAAGACCTAAATAAGCTGCGTAAAATAGTAGATGAACTTGATGATGAGATTTCACAGTTAAGCGGTTCGGAAGCTGACCCTGATATAAATGAACTTGTAAATCAGAAGCAGCTTAAAGAATTTCTGGGTCATACTCCTATTGAGGTAATGGCAGGCTCTATGCTGGGCATAATTATAGCATTCCTGTTTCCGCTGCCTGTATAAAACGTTTTTTGAGGCTTGGAGGTCTGCATAATGTATCTGAACGATAGTATTTGTCACGATAAAATTTCTGATATGACCACTCCGCAGCTCACTGCACTTTGCAGGGAACTGCGGGGGTGTATTTTACGGACGGTTATGAAAAACGGCGGACATCTGGCTTCTAATCTTGGGTCTGTGGAACTTGCTGTTGCGCTGCATTTTGTTTATGATGTAAATAATGGCGATAAGATAGTGTGGGACGTGGGACATCAGGCATATGCACATAAGCTGCTTACAGGACGTTACTCCTCGTTTGGCACGTTGAGGAAAAAGGGCGGTGTTTCGGGATTTACAAGAAGCCTTGAGTCATCGGCTGACGCATTTATTTCGGGTCATAGCAGCACTTCTGTTTCGGCGGCTTACGGCATATCATCGGCAATGCGGCTGAAAGGCGAGAGCGGTTCTGTTGCGGCGGTTATCGGAGATGGAGCGTTCACCGGAGGTATGGCTTACGAAGGTCTTAACAATGCAGGTAAGGTTGCGACAAATCTTACTCTTGTACTGAACGATAACGCTATGTCTATAAGTAAAAGCACGGGTGCGCTGGCAAGATATCTTGCAAATATCCGTTCTACCAAAAAATATTATTGTGCAAAAGAAAAGTTCAAAACGGTGTTGTCGTCTGTTCCGCTTGTGGGAAGGCGTCTGGAACGTGCTGCGGCAGCGGCAAAATCATTGCTTAAAGAAGCTTTGTATGACAGCAGCAACCTTTTTGAAAATATGGGTTTTACATATATTGGACCGGTGAATGGTCATGATATTGAAGATCTGATTGAAGCGTTGTCTGTTGCAAAAATGATGCGGCGTCCATGCGTGGTTCATGTTTTTACGCAAAAAGGCAAGGGATATAAGCCTGCTGAGAACAATCCGGGTGAGTATCATGCAGTAGGTGAGAACGGCACGGTTCGTTCGTTTGAAGATACGGATTTGAATAAAAAGCCATGCTCTTTTTCTGAAGTATTTGGAAGAGAAATTGAACGTATAGGACGGTTTGACAGCAGAATTTGCGCTGTGACTGCGGCAATGAAATATGCTGTCGGACTGAATTATTTTAAAAACTCCTGCGCATCAAGATTTTTTGACACAGGAATTGCCGAGCAGCATTCTGTTACGTTCTGCGCAGGGTTATCTTCGCAAGGAATGCTTCCTGTTTTTGCGGTTTACTCAACCTTTTTACAACGTGGATTTGATCAGGTGCTTCATGATTGCGCAATAGAAAATACTCACATTGTTCTGTGTATAGACAGAGCAGGATTTGTAGGTGCAGATGGCGAAACACATCAAGGAATATTTGATGTTCCAATGCTTAGAATTATTCCGGATACAGTGATTTATTCGCCTGCTACTTATGACGAACTGCGTTTGTGTATCAATCGTGCGATTTATGAAACAGACGGCGTTGCGTGTGTACGTTATCCCAAAGGCGCAGAGCCGCAGATTTCAGAAAATCTTCGTACAAAGGAGCTTGCTGCTGCGTCAGAATACTATTATTCGGGAAAAAATTCCGACTTGCTTGCGATTGGTTATGGCAGAATTTCGGTTGACCTTGTAAAAGCGGCAAATGCAGCTCATTGCGATGTGCTGAGAATGGTGACTATCAATCCAATTTCGCAGGAAATTTTGGATATTGCAATGAAATACAAGCGTATAGTGTTCTTTGAGGAAAGCAGTCTATGCGGAGGAGTTGCTGAAGGTTTGTTTTCCATGCTCCTTGAAAAGCGCTTTCAAGGGAAAGCGGAGAGCATTGGCGTAAGAGGAGAATTTGTCGGTGCGGCATCTGTTAGCGAACAGCTTGAGATGTATGGACTTGATTTTGACGGAATGATGAGGAAGTTGATTTGCAAGTGAAGTTGGTTATTGGATATTTATTATGAGATTGGATTTGTATTTATCGGAAAACGGTTTTTGCCGCAGCCGTACTGCAGCACAGAGTATTATTGCTTCCGGCGGTGTATTTGTAAACGGGAAACCAGCTCTGAAGCCATCTTTGAATGTGCTTGAGCAAGATGAAATAACGATAGCGGACGACAGCAAACCAAAGTACGTTGGAAGGGGCGGTCTGAAACTTGAAAAGGCACTTGAGCATTTTGCGTTTGATCTTAGTGGGAAAATTTGCGTTGATATAGGTGCGTCAACAGGCGGTTTTACGGACTGCATGATACAAAATGGCGCAAAATTGGTGTTTGCGGTTGACGTGGGACGTGATCAGCTTGATAGTTCTCTGAGACACGATAAACGCATTATTTCTTTGGAACAGACTGATATACGGGATTTTGATTTTTCTGATTATAGCAGCGTTTGCGAGCAGGCTGACTTTATAGGAACCGATGTATCGTTTATTTCGCTGAAGCTGATTTTGCCGCATATTTATCGGCTTTTAAAAATAGGGTGCAAGGCTGTGGCTTTGATAAAACCGCAATTTGAAGTTGGAAAAAGCAATTTGTCAAAAAATGGAATTGTCCGCAGCGAAAAAGTAAGACTTGAATGTGTTGAGAATATTAAAGATTTTGCTGTAAAATGTGGCTTTGAAGTTATTGGTGTTGTTGGTTCACCTATTCTCGGCGGCAGCGGAAATGAAGAATTTTTGTTGGGACTTATGAAAAAGGAGGTGCGGCTATGAGCGTTCTTATCGGATGTAATTTTGCAAAAGAAGGGGCAACTGAGCTTTGTGCAGATATCTGCACGCTTCTCAGAATAAATGGCTTTCCGACTTTTGTTACTGAGGATTACGCAGAATATGCAAAGAAAATTGGCGCAACAGTTGTAAAAACTCCGGCAATGTGCAGCTCTATGCTGACAGTCGGCGGCGATGGTACCATTCTTAAGTGGGGTAAACTTGCTGCTGAATACGATCTGCCTCTTCTGGGCGTGAATATGGGCAGACTTGGATTTATGGCGGCTGTTGAACCGAAAGACGTAAAGAGAATACCCGAAATTCTTTTAAGCGATTATATCACAAGCAATCGCATGATGATGGACTGTAATTTGTATCGCAGCGGAAAGAAAATTTTTACCGATACCTGCCTTAACGATGTAATTGTATCAAGAAGCAGCGTTTCAAAGTTGCCTGAATATTCGGTTTACTGCGGAGATACTCTTGTTTCAAAACAGCGTGCTGACGGTCAGATTTTCAGTACACCGACCGGCTCAACAGCGTATTCGCTGTCTGCGGGCGGACCGATTTTGTCGCCTGATATGGATTGCATTGAGTTTACTTCTCTTTGCGCGCACACTTTGTTTAATCGACCTATGATTTTTTCGTCTGATCAGCTTATAACTCTTGAAGTAGCACATTATCAAGGCAGCAAAGCCTCTTTCAGCGTAGACGGCGGCAAGGGTATTCCGCTGCTTGACGGGGATATTCTGAGAATTTCGCGTGCGAAAAAGAAATTGCGCATTATAGAGCTTGACAATGGATTTTTCGGAGCGGTTCTCGGAAAGTTGATGCAGCCGCTTAAATAAGGGTATTTCAGATGAATAAAAAACAAAGACAAAATCTAATTCTGAAAATTATTTCGCAGAATGAGGTCGAAACTCAAAACGACCTGCAAGAACTTCTGACTGAACAAAATGTTCCTGTCGGGCAGGCAACTCTCTCTCGTGATATTCGTGAGTTGAAGCTAGTTAAGCGAATTTCTGAAAATGGAGTATACTGCTATTTTTTTGAAGAGGAACGACCTTTGAATTACAGCAGCATATTTGCACAATCAGTGATTTCAATGGATTATGCGCAGAATATTGTTGTGCTGAAGTGTCATTCGGGAATGGCGAATGCTGCCTGTAAGGTGATTGATGAACTGAAATTCGGTTCAGTGGTTGGAACTATCGCAGGAGATGATACGGTGTTTATTATCACAAAAACAGAAAATGCCGCTATATCTTTGATTTCACAGTTCAGAAAGTTGATGACTGAGGAGTAAGAGCGCTGATGTGTTACGCACGTCAAAGGAGGAAAACAGATGTTACGGGAATTGTCCATCGAAAATCTTGCTGTAATTGAGAAGGCACAGGTTAATTTCGGAGATAATTTCAATGTTTTTACAGGTGAAACAGGTGCAGGAAAAAGTATTCTGATAGGTGGAATAAATGCAATTCTCGGACAGCGTACTGCAAAAGATATAGTACGCACGGGTGAAAATAAGGCTGTTGTTTCTGCGCTGTTTGATGATTTATCTACTGAGGTTCTTGATACTTTAGAGGAACTTGGCATTGAATCAGGCGGTGAGCTTCTGCTCTCCAGAGAGATATTTGCCGATGGAAGAAGTACTGCGAGAATTAACGGAAGAACAGCTACTGCTTCTATGCTAAAGACTGTTGGGTCGCTGCTTGTCGATATTCATGGTCAGCATGAGAATAGAATACTTGTGTCAAACGATAATCAGCGGGATATTCTGGACAAGTATGGTAAAATCACTGATAAATATGAACCGTATCGTGCCGCTTTCAAGGAGTTTGCTTCAATTTCAAAAAAGTTGAAATTACTGCTTGATGATGAAAAAAATCGTGAATTCAGAATTGAACGCCTTTCTGCAACGGTTGAGGAGCTTTCTGCATTAAATCTTGAAAAGGGAACAGGCGAACAGCTTGAAAATGAGCTTGCAAAGGTTCAGAACAGTGCTAAAATTCGCAAAGCGGTGTGGGAGGCATATTCATGCTTTGAAAGCGAGAATAGCGAAGCTGCTATGGATATGCTTCAGAATGCCGCATCAATTCTAGAAAAAATCGGCGATGCTGCACCACAGGCATTAGCTATTGCCGAACGGATAAATACGATTGTTCCTGAATTGTGGGATATATCTTCTGAAATAAATTCATTGGTTGATGATGACTATGAATCTCGTGAAACCGAACTTTCCGAACAAGTGTCAGCGTTAAAACACGCCAAGCGCAAGTACGCAATGGAAGCGGACGACCTTGTAGATTATCTGGAACAGTGCAAGGCAGAGCTTGCTGAAATTTCGGGAGCTGATACGCAGATTGAAGAACTTACGCAGCGAAAACACGAGCTTGCGGAAAGAGTAAAACAGCTTGCTGAAGAAATTTCATGTCTGCGAAAGAAAGCTGCTGAAAGACTTTCAGATGAAATCTGCGAACAGCTGAAATTCCTTGATATGCCCGATGTGAGGATTGTATTTGCGGTAAATCCCGATAAAATCACAATAAATGGGAAAGACAGCATTGAACTTCTGATTTCAGCAAATGCAGGAGAAGAACTGCGTCCGCTTAACAAAATTGCAAGCGGCGGTGAGCTTTCTCGTATAATGCTCGCAATTAAGAGCGTCCTTGCGGAAAATGATAATATTCCGACTTTGATTTTTGATGAAGTTGACGCAGGAATCAGTGGACGTGCAGCACAGAAAGTCGGCATAAAATTATACGAAACAGCACGGCGCAGGCAAGTGCTTTGTATTACTCATTTAGCGCAGATTGCGTCAAAGGCTGATACTCATTTGCTTATAGAAAAGCAGACGGAAAACGAACGCACATTTACACGGATAACACAGTTGGATCGCAGCGGAAGAATACAGGAGCTTGCCAGAATAATTGACGGCAGCGGCACCGGTGAACGATCGCTTGCGGCAGCAGAAGAAATGCTTGGCGAAAAATAATCGTTTATTACAGGCACAATCATATGATTGTGCCTGTATTTTTGGAATTTACAAATATTATTTAAAATTTTATCATTAAATTTTCACAATAAATTTGTATAATAAAAACGTAATCTGAAATTGTGTCGGGAAGTGACTAATAAATGGCATATGCCAATACTTTTAAGAGAAGAGAAATGAAATTTTTGCTGACTCAGCCCCAATACAATATTGTTCGTAAAGAAATAGAACAATTTATGACAGAAGATAATTTCGGTCTGCACACAATTCTTAATATATATTTTGATAATGATAATGATGATTTGATCAGACAGTCGCTTGGAAAGCCCATGTTTAAGCAAAAGTTAAGATTGCGCGCTTACGGAAAGACAGTTGGGGATAGTGACACAGCGTTTCTTGAAATAAAAAAGAAATTTCGTGGGATAACGTATAAGCGCAGGCTTGAATTGCCTTATAAAGAGCTTTTTGATTATTGTGTGTTTAATGTAAAACCCTCGCTTAATTGTCAGGTATTTGATGAAATTGACGCATTGAAAACCCGTATGTCGTTGGTTCCGAAAATTGTAATCTGTTACGACAGAGAAGCTTTTTTCAGCAATGACGATGATGAATTCCGGGTGACATTTGACAGCAATGTGCGTTTTCGCAGAACTGATTTGGATCTGAGGGCCGGAGATTATGGCGAAACGCTTGAAACAGCGCCTTTCAGAATAATGGAAATTAAATCGGCTGGTGCTGTTCCTCTATGGCTTGTGCATATCTTATCTGAAAATAAAATATATCATGGGTCTTTTTCAAAATATGGCAGCATTTATCAAAGCTGTCTTAAAGATAAATCAGATGGTTTTTTGATTAATCAAAAAAAACAAATAATGGCGGGAAGGTAATTATAAATGTTTTCAAGTATTATTGACGAAGCAGTGGGACTGACTGCGCAAAGTGCAATTATTTGTACGGTGACATCTGCGCTGACAGGTTTCTGGGCAGCATTCCTTTACAGATTAAATAATCCTCGTGCTTCAAAAAATCTTATGGTGACGCTTACGGTAATGCCGCTGCTTGTACAAGCGGTTATTATGCTGGTAAATGGCTCAATCGGCGCTGGTATTGCTGTTATGGGTGCATTTAACCTTGTAAGATTTCGTTCTGCTCCCGGAACGTCGCGGGAATTATGCTACATATTCCTTTCGATGGCGGTTGGACTTGCTACAGGAATGGGATTTATCGGTTTTGCTGTTCTGATTGCTGTAATTGCCGGAATTATCCTTGCTGTTCTTGGATTTACGCCTGTGTTTGGCATAGTAAAAACCGCAAAGCTTATAAGAGTGCTTATTCCGGAGGATATGGATTATACAGTATGCTTTAAGGAACTGTTTGCACAGTATACAAGCAGATACAGAATGATTATGGCAAAGACTGTGAGCATGGGAACGCTGTACGAATTAAGATATGAAGTCGTATTGAAAGATGTTGAAAAAGAAAAGGAATTTCTGGATAAAATCCGTGCTATTAACGGAAATCTTACTGTTTCGTGCAGTATTCTTACTGATAACCATGAAGAAATGTAAAATTTACAGGCTGTTTTGATTGTGAAAGGAGTTTGGCAATATGAATATGACATTCAAAACGCTTGCGGCAATGTTCGCTGTTGCGTTCGGTTTATCGGGCTGCACGAACGACCGGAATACTTTATCAGAAAACCATGATTCATCGGTTGATAATCCTCATTCAACTCAGCCTGATGTAAGCGGGATTGAACCTAAGAATGAAACGGATATCATAAAATCTACTGACTGCAGAATTACCGTTTCCAACGATGGCATAACTTGTGTTGGAGAAGGCGCAGAAATAAGCGGCAATACGATAAAGATTACATTGGGCGGTGTATATGAGCTGTCAGGCAAATGTTCTGATGTTAATATTCTGATTGAAACTGATAAAGCTGAGGTTACACTTGCATTGAATGGTGTTGAACTGGCTTCGGCGATAGGCAGCACAATAAATTGCAAATCTGCTCAGCTTCTCACAATCTGTTCAGTTGCCAACACAAAGAACAGCATTTCTGATTCGGTGAATTACACTTTTCCCGATGGCGACAACGAGCCTGACGCAGCAGTTTTTTCACGAAGTGATACTGTGATAACAGGAAGCGGTGAACTTGTAATAAACGGCTTATATAAAGATGCTGTGAAGTGCAAAGATGGTCTTAGCATAAGCTGCGGAAAACTTACAATTCAGTCTGTTGAGGATGGGATTACAGGCAAGGACTATACTGTAATATACAATGGCGATATTTCGGTGAAATCCGGAGGCGATGGAATTAAATCTACGAACATCACAGATGAGGGCAGAGGTTATATTACAATAGCGGACGGAACATTCGACATTGAAAGTCAGACTGACGCAATACAAGCAGAAACCTTGCTTACGATAAAAGGTGGAATATTTAACGTTCGAGCAGGTGGCGACGAAGCTGATAAGGAGATTTCAGCTTCGAGCGGTGGATTGTCTGACCGAGATTTTCGCGGCAGAATGAAGTTTGACACAAATTCCGCTCCAACAGTTTCTGATGAGCAAAGCGACAGTTGTAAGGGTCTGAAAGCAGGAGGAAATATACTGATAAAGGGCGGCAATTATAAAATTGTTTCCGCTGATGATAGTATTCATTCAAACGCTTCGGTAATAATAGATAACGGAACATTTGAATTATCGTCTTGCGATGACGCAATTCATGCATATGAGAGCCTTGAGATTAACGATGGTACGATAAATGTTATTAAGTCCTATGAAGGTCTTGAGGGAAAGAATATTACGATTAACGGCGGTATCATAACCGTTAAAGCCGTTGATGACGGAATAAATGCGGCTGGCGGCGATAATGGCTCGATTTTAGGATTTGGTTCTTCCGAAGAATATTATATTTGCATTGCAGGCGGAGAAATTACACTTGACGCTGACGGTGATGGTATAGACAGCAATGGCACTATTGCACAAAGCGGCGGAGTGCTGAAGATTTTCGGTCCGACAGATAGTGCGAATGGAGCAATTGATTATGAAAAGTCATATGCTCTGAGCGGAGGCGTGCTAATTGCGCTTGGCTCGCAGGGTATGGCACAAGCTCCAAGTGCGTTGTCACAGCCATGCTTGTCTGTTAAGAGCAGTGTAAACGCAGGAAGCACTCTTGAAGTTCGCAATGAAGCGGGAGCGTCTATTCTGAGCGTCACAACGTTAAAGAATTGCCAGTCGCTTATCTTCTCTTGCGAAGAAATAGTATCCGGAGAGAGTTATAATATATATTGCGATAATACGCTGATTAAGACGGTTACTGCTACCGATGGAGTATCCGGCGACGGTGCAAGCGGTAAAGGCTTTGGATTTGGCAGATTTAATCGTGATGACGATATGGTTTCGCCAGCTGCGAATAAAAAGAATGGTGACAAAAACAATCGTCCTAATGTAAAAAGATAAATTTTAATTGAGTTGGTGATAGTATGAAGAAAGCGCTATGTGAATCGAAGGACATTACAAAGAGGTATTCGGTTGGTGAGGAGATTTTCAATTCAGTCAGTCATGGCATTGGTGGTGGATTGGCTGTTGCAGGAACGGCAGTTCTGATTGTACTTGCTGCGATATATTCAGACGCATGGGCAGTAGTCAGCTGTGCAATCTATGGCGGTTCGCTTATCGTGCTTTATACAATGTCGACTTTGTATCACGCTATAACAAATCGCAAGGCAAAAAGTTTTTTCAGAATAATGGATCATGATACAATTTTTTTTCTGATTGCGGGAACCTATACGCCTATAACGCTAGTTCCGCTGCGAGGGGCGCTTGGGTGGACACTGTTCGGAATAGTGTGGGGAGCTGCAATTCTTGGAATAGTGATGAATTCTATTAATCTGGAAAAATTCAGAAAGCCTTCTGTTGTGTGTTATATTGCGATGGGGTGGGTTGTAATTATCGCAATAAAGCCGATGCTGGATCATTGTTCTGCGTTGTCATTGTGGTTCTTGCTGATTGGCGGTGTATGCTATACGGGTGGAATTATCTTCTATGCGTTGAAGTCAAAGAAGTATTTCCATTCTATCTGGCATATTTTTACTGTTGGCGGAAGCGTTTTCCACTATTTCTCAATTCTTCTCATGGTTATCGGAAAATAGATATATCACCGTGCAGATTATCTGCACGGTCTTTTTTGCATAAAATTACTTGATGTGGAGAAAATATTCCCAAAGGGGGAATGTCCGTGGAGATGAAATTGAATATTCCTTTATTCAATTCTTTGAATAAAAATCTTGATTATATAACTCAAGCTGTAAATAATTCTTCTGACCTTGTTATAAAAAACGGTATGATTTGCAAAAATCGCATAGCTATAATAACTTGTGAGGGTATGACGAGTACAGAAACTCTTGCTGACCTTATTTACAACAAATTAAATAATCTTGGGAATGATGATGAATTATCACCCGAAAATCTTGTAACACGTTTTTTTGAAGAGTATCTTATAGCAGCCGAACAAATAGAAATAACAGATTTCAAAAACCTGATTTTGAAATATCAATCGGGATTTGGAATTATTATAGTTGATGGTTGCACAAAAGCAATAGCAATTGGCATTCAAGGTTACAAATCACGCAGTATAGACGAGCCGTCATCGGAACTTAATGTACGAGGTTCAAGAGAGGGGTTTTGCGAGGTAATAAGAACTAATATGGGACTTATACGCCGCCGCATAAAATCGCCATCGCTGGTATTTGAACTTCAGAGCATCGGCAATTTTTCCAACACAGATATCTGTCTGTGTTATATTAAGAACAGAGTTTCTCCGGAACTGCTTGAAAATGTGCGAAAGCGTGTGAAATCAATCAATCTTTCTACGATACTGGAAAGCGGATATATTCAGCCATACTTTGAAGGAAAGGGCGGTTGGTTTTTTTCCGAATGCGGAACGTGCGAACGCCCTGATACTTTTGCTGCTAAATTGTATGAAGGCAGGGTTGGAATATTAGTTGACGGAACGCCGTTTGCATTGGTGGTTCCACACTTGTTTATCGAAAGTTTTCAGGCGCTGGACGATTACACACAAAAGCCGTTCTATGCTTTTTTTATCAGAATAGTAAGGCTTACTGCTTATCTTATAACGCTGTTTTTACCGGGAGCATATGTTGCTATTGCGTCATATAATCCCGAAATGCTCCCGTCAACGCTAATCCTAAATCTGGCAGCTGCAGAGCAGACTGCGCCATTTTCTCTTATGGTGGAGTGTTTATTTATTCACTTTATGTATGAAATACTCCGAGAAGCAGGAATACGTCTGCCACGTCCGATAGGTCACGCTTTGGGAGTAGTTGGCGGTCTGGTTATAGGAGATATAACAGTTTCGGCAGGGCTTGTGGGCGCTCCAATGGTACTGATAGTTGCATTATCGGGTTTATGCAGCTTTGTAGTGCCGACACAGTATGAAAAAACAGTTGTTCTGCGATTTTTGTATATTATAGCAGGCGGTGTATTTGGCTTATACGGATTATTTATTCTAGGCGGAGTTGTTTTAATAAAAATGTGTTCGCTATGCACATATGGCATACCGTATATGTCGCCTATATCTCCATTCTCCCCAAAAGCTTCAAGAGATATGTTTGTACGGTTGGGCTGGAAAAAACTCGCAAACAGCGATATAGTTCTTCAAAATCTGAACGGAGCGTCACCAAATGAATGAAACTAATAAAAAAATAAGTGTGCAGCAGCTTTTTTGTCTGCTTATTTTAACAAGGATAGCAGGCGAAATCGTTTATCCAAGAACAATTGACGCAGCAGCTTCTATTTGTGCCACCGCATTAGCAGAACTGATACAATTTATACTAGGGTTGCCTGCTATTATTTATTCGTTCAGAGGAAATGATTTTTACGGTGCAATTTACAGGAAAAACAGATTTTTTGGTGTTGTTGTCGGCACTTTTGCAGTGCTGCTTATGGCAGGTTCGTCAGTGATGGCAATATTATATTCTGCTGAGTTTACAATAAAGAATTTGCTTACAGGCGGCAGTATATTTGTAATTTTTGCTATAACAGGAATATTTGCTGTGTATATTGTTTTTATGAAAGCCGAAGCTGCTGCAAGAAGCGGAGCGATTTTTCTTGTTATATCAGTTATTGTATCTGTTACGGTAGTTATTGCAGATATTCCATATATGAAAATTCCCGATGGAAAAATAGCATTTGATTTTGAAATTCAGTCTTTTGCTGAGGAAGTAATAAGAGATATGTCAAGAGGCGGAGATTATCTGATTTTCACTGCTTTTTTGCCGTATACAGCAAAAAAGAATACTTGTTCAACCGCTCGCTGTGGGGTGATGTTTGGACTTACAGCGATCACTGCCGTTGTTGGAATTGCCTTGTTTAATTGTTTTGTATTGCGCGAGTTATACGGTTCGGTTGAATATCCTTTCATTGCGGCAGCATCATTATCGGATATAGCATTTTTTAAGCGATTGGACGGAGCAGCAGCGGCAGTATGGGTGTTATGCGCTGCTTTTCGATCGGGCGTGTTTCTGCTTTGCGCATTTAATACAGTTCGGATTATATTGAATATCAGACGTAAAGAAAGGACTGTTCAATGAAAAAGTTGATTGTATTGACTTTAATTGTAGTAATTCTGATGTCAGGTTGTTCTTATGTTGGCGATGCAACCGAAATAGGAAGCCGTGCAATAATACAAGCTGCTGCTGTTGACTATGATAACGGATATCGTGTAAGTGCGCTGTTGTTTAGTTCAACAGGCAGCGGCGGAGATACAATAGACGCTTCTCAGGATAATGTAATCAAAGTGACAGGAGAGGGAAGAACACTGGGTGAAGCAATTGATAATATATCCTTAATTGACGGAAAACGTATTTATATGCGTGAAACTAAGCTCCTTATTCTGGGAAATGGTTTTGAATTACAGCCTATTGATAATGTATTGAATACTTTGTATTTTGATTTGCGTTGTAGTCTGAATATGCTTGTGTGTTGTGCTGAAAAAGCTGAAATGCTGACAGATATACAGTTTACGGAAGGGATAACGTCAGCAGAAAAACCGATTTCAATTTTAGAAAATGCATTTGAAAAGGGAGTTTCTCCTAAAACAACCTTGCTGGATTTGCTTTGTGATTTAAAAGCAGAAAGGACTTCGCTTATACCGATGTTCGAGTATGTTAAAAACGGCAGGGGAATGACATTGAATGAAGATGGGGGTACAGTTGTTTTAAGCGGAGCTCGTGAGATTATAAACGGAAACTTAGAGCGTGTGTTAGACCGTAATCAGACTGCTGCTGTTATGCTTTGGAGAGGATTGTCAAACCGAATAACCTTGAACTATGAATTTGAAGGCTGCGAGAGAATTTGCGAAGCATATGATATAAAAATTCTTTCTGATAATGCTGATGATAATAAGGAAAGTGTTTCGGTTTGTGCAAAATTTCGTTCACAAAATGGCGGCAGTATTGATGATAAAGAAAGAAAAACAGCTTTGCGTTCACTTGCAAAGCTGCTTGAAAATGGAATATCTTAAAAAAATCCTGCTGTCGCAAGGCAGCAGGACTTGATTTATTTCTTTTTCTTTGAAGAGGATTCAGCTGGTTCTTCTTCAACAGGTTCGGGAGTTACATATTCAGTTATAGTAACAGAATTTATAATAATGTCCGTTTTAGGACGTTCAACCTTTCCCATATTATTGGTAGTTACTTCTACGGCAGAAATTTTTTCAAGAACATCAAAGCCTTCATAGACTTGTCCGAATACTGTACTCATGCCGTCCCAGAGAGGGTAGCCGCCTTTTTCGGCATATTTGGTTACGACATCTTCCGTAGCACCGCTTATCATTGCTGCAAGCTGTGTATAATATGCTTCCTGCGCATTGATGTAATCAGTCTGTGGGTCAAGTTCTTCAAGAGCGTCTTTTTTTGCTGTATATTCAGCTGCTTTTGCTGTGATTTTTTCAGCGTCATACTGTGTGATATCCTGAGGTTCTTTAGAGTTTACTATATAGAACTGGCAGGTGTTCTTTCCGTTCTGATTGGCAGAGCACAGCGCACCGTAGAAGTGTCTTGCGTTAAGGCTGATTTCATTTGCGAAGTAACCATCTTTATTGATAATGGCTTCACCGCCTGTTCCATCACCGTTAAGCGAACCACCTTGAATGCACATATCTTTTGCAACTCGGTGAATTTTAAGTCCGTTATAATAGCCGTTTTTTGTAAGTTCTACAAAATTTTCTACTGCATTCGGTGCGATATCGGGGAAGAGCTTTGCTTTTATCGTGCCGTAGTTCTCTATATTGATTTCAGCAATAAGGTCGCCGTCATTGAAGTAAACTTCATTGCCAATATTACCGGGAAGCTTCTTTGCTGTACAGCCGGAAGTTACAAGACAGCATACCGCAAGACCTATGCTCATTAACGCATTCCTGAGTTTCATCTGATTGCCTCCTTATTCAGCAAATTCAGTTACTGTAACATTAGTGATTGTGATAGTCTGAACAGGTTTGCTTGCTTCTCCGTTTCCGTTGTCAGTGACTTCAACGGCGGAGATATTGTCGATTACATCAAATCCCTCGTAAACCTGTCCGAAAACAGTGTAGTTTCCGTCAAGGAATGGAGTTCCACCCTTTTCTTTGTAGAGGGCGGAAATCTGATCGTTTGCGCCTTCTACCCAGTCAATTGTGTTCTGATAATACTGAGTCTGGAAGCGGTAATATTCAATTGCTTCGGCAATTCCCATAGCTCTTGCCTGCTCAATATATGATTTACCCTCTTCTACAATTTCATGGTAGCGGTCGAGGTTGAAGTCCTCAAGACTTTGAGAAGTTTTGTTGTTTACAATATAAAACTGTGTAGAGTTGCTGCCCTGTGCGTTTGCATAGCAAAGTGCGCCGTAAAAATGGCGGGCATTCTGCGCAGTTTCTATACCGAACGAACCGTCGTTTACAAGTGCGTCACCGCCTGTGCCGTCACCGTTAAGCGAACCGCCCTGAAGCATAAATTCATTTACAACACGGTGGATTGTTAGTCCTTTGAAGTATCCCGACTCAGCAAGTTTTTGGAAATTATCCACTCCTATGGGAGCAGCTTCGGGGAAAAGAACAGCCTTGATTGTGCCAAATCCCTCAATTTCAAACGATGCTATAAGATCACCTGCTTTTGGTGTTACTTCAACGGTATTTCCAAGAAATCCGTCAATCTCTTTCGGTTTAGTTGTTACAATTTCCATGTTATCTGTTCCTCCCTGATTTGATGAATTGCTTTCAGATTTATCCGAATTATCGTTATCAGATGAATTGCCTTGTTCAGCGCAGCCTGTAAGCAGCGTAGTTGCAGCAAGCATTGCTGCAAGAATGGTATTTTTGATTTTCATTGGATTTGCCTTTCTTTGATTATGCCTTTTTGATGATTGTACCCTGTCTTGTTTCTTCAACAACGTATCCCAAATCTGTAATTTTATTGCGAAGCTCGTCTGCAAGAGCAAAGTTCTTTGCTTTTCTTGCTTCTTTGCGTTGTTCAACAAGTGCCTGAATTTCAGCAGGAATTTCATCGTCATTACTATTATACAACAAACCAATTATGTTTGTCAATGTTGTAAATTCATCTTTAAATGCTTTGACATCACCTTTTGTAAGTTCAGCAGTTTCTGAAGTCAAAGCAGTATTGATTATGCGTACAAGCTCAAATATAGAGGAAATTGCATCTGCAGTGTTGAAATCGTCCTCCATTGCGTTGTCAAAACTCACGAACAGACTTGATTTGTGCAAGAGTCTTATCGCTTGCAGCGCCGTTATTTACAGTCGGAATAGTACGCTCAATAAGGTCGCGGCAGTTATACATACGGGTAAGTGCCGCCTTGCAGCTTTCGATAACTTCGGTTGTGTAGTTCAGCTGGCTTCTGTAATGCACCGACAGCAACATAAAACGGATAGGCTCGTAGCCGAACTCCTTAGCCATGTCACGCACAAGGAAGAAGTTTCCTGCGGACTTGGACATCTTCTTGTTATCAACATTGAGCATTCCGTTGTGCATCCAGATATTTGCAAGCTGGCAGCCTGTCGCACATTCGCTCTGGGCGATTTCATTTTCATGATGTGGGAAGATGAGGTCAGCACCACCGCCGTGAATGTCGATTGTATCACCAATGAAGTGTCTTGACATAGCGGAGCATTCAATATGCCAGCCCGGACGTCCCTTTCCAAAAGGAGAATCCCAGTACGGCTCGCCGGGTTTTGCAGCTTTCCATACAGCAAAATCCATTGGGTCACGCTTTTTTTCGCCTACTTCAATTCTGGCACCTGCCTGAAGGTCGTCAAGCGGCTGATGAGAAAGTTTGCCATAGTCTGAAAATTTTGAGGTTTCAAAATATACATCGCCGTCAGCTTCGTAAGCAAAGCCTTTGTCTACAAGAGTTTTTACGATATCAATGATGATATCCATACATTCTGTAACCTTTGGGTGTACGTCTGCACGTCTTACATTCAGACCATCAGCGTCAATAAAATATTCTTTAATAGCATTCTCTGAAACTTCAGAAGCTGTTTTTCCGAGTTCGTTTGCCTTTTTGATAATCTTATCGTCAACGTCAGTGAAGTTCTGAACGTAGAAAACTTTATACCCCCGATATTCAAGGTAGCGGCGAAGCGTGTCGAATACGCACAGTGCACGGGCGTTTCCAATGTGAATAAGGTTGTAAACCGTAGGACCGCAGCAGTATATTTTTACAGTGCCGTCTGTAACGGGTTTCAGTTCCTGTTTTGTACGGGTCATAGTGTTGTATATTTTCATAAAAATCACTCCTGATTATTACTTATTCTTTTTCGTCTTTCTGTTTATCGGAAATCTGCGACTTAAGGTCACGAACTTCTTTTTCAAGCCGCTCTATCTGCATAAGATGCTGACACAGAATTTCCGAAACAGGGTCGGGTACATGAATCTGGTCGAGTTCGCTGTTAGCGATTTTAATTCCGTCACGTTTTACAACTCGTGCAGGAACGCCGACTGCTGTGCAGTTCGGAGGAACTTCTTCCAACACAACCGCATTTGCGGCAATTTTGGAATTATCTCCGATTTTAAAAGGTCCAAGCACTCTTGCTCCTGCGCCAACCATAACGTTGTTGCCAAGCGTTGGGTGACGTTTTCCTACGTCTTTACCCGTACCGCCAAGCGTTACATTCTGATAAAGTGTGCAGTTGTCGCCGATTTCAGTTGTTTCACCGATTACAACGCCTGCACCATGGTCTATGAAAAGGTTTTTTCCGATTTTTGCACCGGGGTGGATTTCAATTCCTGTCTTATGCCGTGAACGCTGTGAAATCCAGCGCGCAATAAAATACCAGCCGTGTTCGTGAAACCAGTGGGCACGGCGGTAATCCCGGACAGCTCTGTATGACGGGTAGAGTAAAATAACCTCGATTGCGGAGCGTACTGCGGGGTCACGAGCCTTTATAGACGCAACTTCTTCCTTGATACGTTCAAACATATACTCTCCTAAAAATAAAACCCTCGTACCGACTGGTACGAAGGTGACTTCTGCGTAATCGCCAATACTGTACTTTATTTATTATATCAAATTTCCCTTGAAATTACAAGAGTTGTTAGAACAAAAATAACCCCTGTTTTAGAACTTAAAATTGTGCAAATTAACCAAGTAATACAACAGCCAGTGCAAGAATTAGTTTGTTGTCTGCGCCTTCTTTAGTCAATATCAGAATTAGTCCCAATATCAGCAAAAAATCTTTATCTGCAAAGAGATTTTGCATTGTTGAGGAATTATTCTTTTTAACGCTTTGATTATGAGGCAGAGTTGATTTCTGACAGTCTTTATTTGAAGCTTTATTTGTATTATAATCTTGTGTATTATTGCATTTGCTGTGGCAGGGACTATATTCCTGCTGTTCAACAGTGCGGTTATAGTCGTTCACCGCTTTATAAAGCGAGGACTGTGTTGTGTTCCAGACCATAATTCCTCCATCAGAACATTTTATTAAAGTTTTCAAAAATACCGCTCTTTTGTAGAACAGGCAGCAGAGAAAGCAGTTTCATAAGACGCACTGCGCTGTCGATTTTGTTTTGGTTTTCCTCACGCAGAAGCGGCTTCAGCGCAAGAAGAAAACGTTCGTTTTCATCAGACTTATTAAAAGACTCAAACAAGCTTAATAATTTAAGCATCATTTCAGGGTCAAGTCCTGAGAACAACCCGTCTGTGCTGCTTTGTGAAGCTGTGTTATCAGCGTAGTCTGAATTAGTGTTTTCCTCGTTCTCGTCGTCCTCTTCGGTAAGGGTACGGAGAAGATCTTCTATGTTATTCATTCACCGCACCCCCATTTTTATTTACTGTTCAGAATACGCATGATTTCTTCGGGATTTGACGTTGATTTCAGTTTTTCCATAAGTTGTTTGTTTGAAAGCACTGCGCGCAATTTTTCTTTGTCAGATTTTGAAAGCAGTTTTGACAGAGTTTTAACATCGCCTTTTTCAAGAGATTGTTTTATTGACTCGGGGGACGTGTTTAACCGCTTGCTTGCTTCATTCAGTAGCTTATTAAAATTACGCTGATCCATATTTTCCTCCTGTTTGTGAAGAGTAAAATTTTCTGTAAGGTCTTTATTTTTCTTACCAGATGTGGTACAATATTTATATGATAAATAAACTCCATTGTTGCACGGAAAGGATAATTTTATGAAAATTCTTGTTGTATCGGATACTCATGGCGACAGCACACGGCTTTTGAAGGTGATTTCCGATAATAAGGACTTCGATACGCTGATTCATCTGGGCGATGGCGAAAGTGATTTCAGCGACGTACAAATGCTTTATCAGCAGAAAGGTCTTGTGTATGTCGGCGGAAACTGTGATTACGGTTTTCATCAAAGTGAAAGCATTGTAATCGCAAAGGGGCAGCATATTTTCTGCTGTCACGGTCACAGATACGGTGTAAACGGCGGAATTGAAATGTTGGTGGCTGCTGCACAGAAAAACGATTGTACATTTGCTTTATACGGACATACTCACATTCCGAAGATAGAAACGCTTAACGGCGTTCAGGTGATGAATCCGGGTAGTCTTACGCTGCCAAGGGGCGGAAGTGATCGTTCTTACGGGATAATTGAGATTTCTCAATCGGGTGAAACCAATATGAGAATTGTTCCGTTTGTTTGATGGAGATGAAGGAGTAAATATGATTTTAGAATTAGAAGAATGCACCTCCACAAACGATTATATGCGTGAACACTTTGCTGAACTTCCCGATGGGGCAGTGATAACCGCTAAACTCCAGACAAGCGGCAGAGGCAGACGGGGACATACATGGGAAGCAGATAACGGAATGCTTCCGATTTCCATTTTGATGAAAAATCCGATTGAGCGTGATACTATTACAGCACGGGTTGGACTGGCGGTGTGTTATGCGCTTGAAAACGTGACGGGACTTTCTGAAATCTTCATAAAATGGCCAAATGATATAATAATCGGCGATAAGAAGGTCTGTGGTATTTTATGCGAATGCACCTTTTGGGGTGACTGTGCCTATGTTATTTGCGGAATTGGTGTAAATGTTTCTCAGAGCGAGGAATTTTTCAGACGGAGAGATTTGCCGAATGGAGCTTCCTTACTTGCTTTGTCAGGTGAGATATACGAGCGAAATACTCTGATTGAAGCGATTGCGGAGAATGTAAATCGTCTTGCAAGTATGTCTTTTTCACAATGCATTGCGGATTTTCGCAGTAGAGTAATAAATCTTGGACGAACGGTAAGGCTTGTAGAAAAAAATGGCTGTCGCACGGCTAAAGCGGTGGATATTGCACCGAATGGTTTCCTTATATGCGAGGACGAGAGCGGACGATTTGAAGTTGGCAGTGGGGAAGTGTCGGTGCGTGGTGCGAATGGATATATTTGAGGTGTGATATGATTGAAAACGAATTTAAACTAATGCTGACAGAGAAACAATACAATCAGATTATTCTGATGTTCAGCTGGGACAGTGAAGTTACTCAGACGAACTATTATTATGATACTGACGGACTGACACTTTCAGAGCAGCATATAACCTGCCGTGTTCGTGAAATATCGGGCGAGTATTATTTGCAGATGAAGATGCCTGCTGATAAACTATATTCCCGTGTTGAGCTTGAAAAACGACTATCCACTTTGCCGCAAACGCTTTCTGGGGAGGAGCTGACAAAACTGTCCGACAGAGATGGACTGCCTGAAGTAAAAAAACTTGGCGGACTTACAACTGTACGTTCTGTAAAGCGGTTTGACGGTGCTGAAATCGATCTTGACCGAAGTACTTATTTTGGAAAAACCGACTATGAACTTGAAATAGAATTCACTGACGAACAGGCTGCACGCAGTCTGCTTTCGCAAATAACCGAGCAGCTTGGGATTTCAACCAATAGAGATGTTTGTACAGGGAAAGTCAGACGCTTTTTGGCGGAATATATCAAATTTTCTGAATAATAAAAAGGGACTGCGATTTAATGCAGTCCCTCTAATTTTATTCACTGAGTTTCTTTCTGAGATATTCCTGTATTGCCTTTGGTGAAGCTGCACCCTTCAGCGCCTTGTTTGCCTGTCCCATAAAGAAGCCGAATACTTTCTGGTCGCCGCTCTTATACTGTTCAACAGGCTTAGGATTGTTAGCGATAATCTCGTCAATTGTCTTTGCGAGAAGGTCGTTATCTTCCTTAATCCACAAATCCATTTTATCAGCGATATCCTTGGGTTCGCCGCCGTTTTCAATCATCTCACGGAGAACGGTCTTTGCATTTGCCTGAGAAATCTTGTCCGTCTGCATAAACTCAACAAGGTGTGCAAACTCTGTGCCGCTGAACTTGCGGTTATCCATATCCATTTCACCGAGGTTAATTCTGCGGTTTAGCTCAACATTGATGTAATTTGCAATAGCTTTCGGATTATTGTAACCTGTGCAGGCTTCATCAAAGAAATCGCAAATTTTTTTGTCACCGACAATGAGGTCAGCGTCTGCTTGTTTTATTCCGTACTCTTCAACAAGTCGCTTTACGCGCTGTTCGGGAAGTTCGGGAATGGAATTTTTGATTTCCTCAAGTTCTTCTTCTGTGAAGATAATTGGAGGAATATCGGGGTCGGGGAAGTAGCGGTAGTCGTGTGCGTCTTCTTTTGAACGCATAGCAACAGTTTCGCCTTCGGCTTCGTTGAAGCGGCGTGTTTCCTGTATTACCGGCTCATCGTTGTCGAGAAGCTCTTCCTGACGTTCAATTTCAATCTCTATTGCACGGGCAATTGCTTTGAGCGAATTAAGGTTTTTAAGCTCGGTTCGCGTGCCGAGTTCTTTTGAACCCTCAGGGGCAAGGGATATATTGACGTCACAGCGGATAGAACCCTGCTCCATCTTACAGTCGCAAATTCCTGCGTACTGGAGCAGCAGCATAATCTTTTCGAGATATGCTATAACCTCGTCACCGCTGTGGAAATCGGGTTCTGTTACGATTTCAATAAGCGGAACACCACAGCGGTTATAGTCAGCAAGCGAAAATCTGTTTACATCATCGTGAACAAGCTTTCCTGCGTCCTCTTCAAGGTGTATACGGTTAATTCTGATGGTTTTTTCTTCGCCCTTGACGTTAATATCAACGTGACCATTAAGGCACACGGGGCGTGGCATCTGTGAAATCTGATATGCTTTTGGCAGGTCGGGGTAGAAGTAGTTCTTTCTATCCCATTTTGTAAAACGGGATATTTCGCAGTTTGTAACATATCCTGCTTTGATAATGTATTCAACGGCTTTCTGATTGAGTACGGGGAGCGTTCCCGGAAGTCCGCTGCATACGGGGCAGCAGCGTGAGTTGGGAGTTCCTCCGAACTCCGCTGAACAAGTGCAGAAAACTTTTGAGTTAGTAGAAAGTTCTGCGTGTGTTTCAAGTCCGATAGTAGGAATATAACGGCTCATTTTCCCACCTCCTTAAAGTCTTGGAGCAACAGGCGAAAAGCCCTGCTCAAATGCGTCTGCACACTGGAGAATTGTCTGCTCGTCAAAACGCTTTCCGATAATGGACATACCGATAGGAAGTCCGTTGTCTGCGGTATATCCGCAAGTTGTGGAAATTCCGGGAAGTCCTGCGATATTTACAGTAACCGTGCAGATATCGGCGGTGTACATCTTGACAGGGTCGTTGTCCTGTTCGCCGATTTTGTATGCGGGAGTAGGTGCGGTTGGCGTGAGAATAACATCGCAAGTATCAAAGATTTCGTTGTATTCTTTGATAATTTCCTGCTTGAGTGCAAGCGCTTTCTTGTAGTAAGCGTCATAATATCCGCTTGAAAGAGCGTAGTTTCCAAGGAGAATACGACGTTTAACTTCCTCGCCGAAGCCACGGCTGCGGCTGTCACGGATAAGTTCCCAATAGGTGCGACCTTCTCCTCTGAATCCGTACTTTATGCCGTCAAAGCGTGAGAGGTTGGAAGCTGCCTCGGCACAAGCGATAAGGTAGTACGCAGGGATAGCGTATTTAAGTCCAGGCATAGAGCAGTCTACAAGTATAGCACCCTGTTTTTCGAGTTCGTGAGCGGCGTTCATAACCGAAGTCTTTACAACATCATCAATAGCGTCACCGTAGAACTCTTTTGGCAGAGCGATTTTCATACCTTTGACGGATTGTCCGATTTTTTCTGAAAAGTCTGGAACATCAAGTCTAGCGGAAGTAGCGTCGTGTCTGTCACTGCCGCAGATTGCATTGAGAATTGTAGCACAGTCCCGTGCGTCGTTTGCAATCGGTCCAATCTGGTCGAGCGAACTTGCAAACGCTACCAGTCCGTAACGAGAAACTCGTCCGTAAGTAGGCTTTATGCCTGTTACGCCACAGAATGAAGCAGGCTGACGGATAGAACCGCCTGTATCCGAACCTAAAGCCGCAGGCGCAAGAGAAGCTGAAACAGCAGCTGCCGAGCCGCCCGAAGAGCCGCCCGGAACTCTTGCCTTGTCGTAAGGATTTTTAGTTTTCGCAAAAGCTGAAGTCTGATTGGAGCCGCCCATAGCGAACTCGTCCATAGATGTTTTTCCAAGGAGAACATAACCTTGCTCGTTCAGTTTTTCAATAACGGTCGCATTATATGGCGGCACAAAATCGCCAAGCATACGGCTAGAGCAGGTAGTACGCACTCCGTCAGTGCAGATGTTGTCCTTTACTGCAAGCGGAATACCTGTAAGCGGGGAAGCTGTTCCCTCGTCAATACGCTTCTGAGCTACTTCCGCAGCTTTCATCGCTTCCTCTTTGGTAACTGTAATGAATGAAAGCAGTTCTCCGTCCTGCTTTTCAATGTTTTTGAAATATTCTCCGCAAAGCTCTGACGCACTGATCTCTTTTGCGTCAAGCATTCGTCTTAAATCGGAGATTTTTGCTTTTGTCAAATTCATTTCTTTCTCCTTATTCTACAACTTTGGGTACGACATAGCAGTCGTCAACGTTTTCTTTTGCGTTTGCAATAAGTCTGTCGGTTGGGAAAGACTCTTCTGCAACGTCTGCTCTTGTGTCTAAAAAACGGATTTCGTTATTATCCTTTGTATCGTCATAAGTAAGGTCAAAGTCCTTTATTTCGTCCATAAGATCGATGATGTCGCTCATCTCACCCATAACTTTCTGCATTTCATCGCCGCTGTAATTCAGCTTCGACAGATTGCAAAGGTGCTCAATTGTATTGATATCTACTGCCATAATTATCCAGCCTTTCTGTTTTAGAAAATATATACACTTATTATAACCTATTTCAGCAGATTTTTCAAGGGGTCTGTATGCTGTTTTGAATATTTTTTTTGGAAAAAGATAGATTGCATTGCGACATTGCTTGACTTATATTAAAAAAAATGATATAATTAAACGTAAGTACCGGTGCATAATGCGCTGATTTATTTAGTGAGAATAACTATGAAGATTTTTATAAACGCAAAAACCGCTGCTTTGTGTGAAAATATCAGGCTTGCTCTCGGAGAATTGGTATCGGAATTTGTATTGTGCTATTCTGACGAACAGGCTGTGGAGATAGACTACACAAAATTTGATGCGATAGTGATTTCCGTTCCATTGCGCAGTGAGTTCGGTCTGGAGTTTGTAAATGAAGTCAGCAAGAAAACTCAATCACCGATTATTGTGCTTGCGCGTGCTGATATTGCTGACGATGTTCAGAAGCGAGTGAAATTTACGGGTGCATTTGTGCTTGCAAAGCCGTTCACACCAAGCGTTCTTCAGCAAACGGTGAAAATGGCTGCAATTGCGCAGGAAAACTTCAATCGCCTTCAATGTGAAAATTCCGAACTTCAAGGGAAGTTATATGATATGAAAATTATAGACCGTGCAAAGTGCTGTCTTATACAATACCTTAACATGACGGAAGAACAGGCACACAAATATATTCAGAAAAGTGCAATGGAGTCACGCCGCACTCAACGAGAAATTTCGGAAGATATTCTTCGCACTTATTCGGGTATGACGAATGTATGATTTCGGTTTAATGTCAGTACTTTTTTTATGATTTTCAGAAAGAGGTGAATTTGGTGTCCACGAATGAAACATCAGTAAATTTTATGAATGTTTCTATAAGCAAAATTCCTCAAAACGAAGCGGAACTTGTGGATATACGGTGTCACGAAGAAACTGACGAGGTTCGGGAAATTGCTTCATTTGTGCGTTCACGTCAAGGTCAGCTTACAGCATTTATCGAGGGCAGACAGTATAACGTTTCGGTAACGGAGATTATGTATATCGACTCTGTTGATAATCGTACTTTTATCTATACCCAGAGTGAGGTATACGAATCGAAACAGCGTCTTTATGAGCTGGAAGATTTCTTAAAGCGAAGGCATTTTTTGAGAATATCAAAATCTGCTATTGTTAATCTTATGAAAATAATTTCCGTAAAACCTGCGTTAGGCGGCAGATTCAGTGCTGTGCTTTCAAACGGGGAAGAAATTATAATTTCCAGAAAATATGTTCCCAATTTAAAAAACACATTACGGGGTGATAATGAATGAGCTTTAAAGAATATCTTAAATCGGTACTGCGA
>CAZTRH010000004.1:13077-49871 GCA_964616605.1 uncultured Ruminococcus sp. | reverse complement strand
CTACATGGCAGGTGCAAACATTGCAGGCTTCCTCAAGGTGGCTGAAGCTATGAAGGCTCAGGGCTGCGTATAATAAGCACAATTCTTCTGAAAACATTTTTTGGGGTATGCTTTATTGCATACCCCAAATTGTTATCTCTTTGAAAAGAGCAACGAGAAGCTGTTTTTTCTTGACAAATACTATGAATTGCGTTATAATACAAAAAGAATATATTTAAATATAATTATCCACGTTTCATCGAAAGAAGGTATCATTCTGAAAGACGATCAAAAATCCAAGAAATATAATAAACCCTCCCGAAAGATAAATGGCATTGCCATCGCTTATCTTGCGTCTGTGAGTACGCTTGTTGCAGCAATGACGCTTATTTTGCTTGTCTATACGAAAGCGAAAGATAATGTAACTGACAATATCACTTCATATTACTCAGAGCAGCAATCTGATAATTACCGCCAGACCGTAGACAATTGGTTTGAGAGCAAAGTGCCTGAAAGCAATCCCATTGCACCCGCCATCACACCGCCGCATAATAACTATCCCCCGAATGGTGCTGTTCCGCCGCCTCACGATAATCCGGCATCGGACAACAGCGTTTTTTCGTCAGGCTTTCCGACTGCGCCCGACAAATCCACGGCTTCAATGCCTACAAACAGCAGTCCATCTGATTATTCCGAAGTATCACACCCAACTGAATACCCAACGCAATCTGCTCAATCCGAAAACACACCTTCTTCCTCGGCTGCTTCTTCCAATATTGCCGAACCTGTTGTAATTCCTGCCGAAACAAACGATAAAGTCGTTTACGACAAGAACGGCAATGTTATAATCGGCACACGCGCATTGTCGCTATACAGTGCAGACACTTCAAACTGCGCATACTATGCGAATGTAATAAACAAGTATAAGTCTGCTCTGCCGAATGCAAATGTATACTGCATGACAATCCCAACAGCCTGTGAATTTTACTCAACTTCAGAAATTGCGGCACGCTGTACAAGCCAGCTTGCGCATATAAATGAAATTTACAGAAATCTTAGCGGAGTGACACCTGTAAACGCTTATTCTGAATTGCAGCAGCACACCGATGAAGCAATATATCTCCGCACCGACCATCATTGGGCGCCACTCGGCGGCTATTATGCGGCAAAAGCTTTTGCCAATGCGGCAGGCGTTCCTTTTTTGCCGCTGACCGCATACGCCAAGCACACAAACACAGGATTTGTAGGTACGATGTACGGTTACACCGAGAAAAACTCAGTGCTTAAAAACAACCCCGAAGATTTTGTATACTACACTCCAAATAATGTCGATTACGTCACAACTTATTACAATTACAAACTCAGCGGCGGCACTGTAACGGGTGCATACGAACCGATGAAGGCGGCGTTCTTCCTTAACTACGGCAACAATGCTTCTGACAATTATTGCACGTTTATGGGCGGTGACGCTAAGATCGTCCACGTTAAAACCAACACCAAAAACGGCAGACGTCTTGCAATATTCAAGGATAGCTTTGGAAACACCATTCCGGGATATCTTTTCGGTTCATTCGAGGAGATTTACGTTCTGGATCTGCGGTATTTCTCACATAATGCTGTTGACTTTATGAAAGAAAAAAATATCACAGACTTGCTTTTCGCAAACAATACCACTGTAACAGCAGGTTCTTCCATGACTGCAAAACTTGAAAAGCTGCTAACACAAGAAGATATGGGATTTTAAAAAAAGGGAGCGGAAATCCGCTCCCTTCTGTGTTTATTTACACGGTTTAATTCATTCAGCCGAATATCAGTGATGGAAAAGTCTTATCCCTGTAAACGCCATTGCAATACCGTACTTATCACAGGTTTCAATTACATTGTCGTCACGGATAGAGCCGCCGGGTTGAGCAATAAACTCAACACCGCTCTTATGCGCACGCTCTATGTTGTCGCCAAACGGGAAGAATGCGTCAGAACCCAATGCAACGCCTGTCATAGTATCAAGCCACTCTCTCTTCTTCTCACGGGTGAATATTTCGGGCTTAACCTTGAAAATCTTCTGCCACTCGCCCTCGGCAAGCACGTCCATATAATCATCGCCGATATACAGGTCGATTGCATTATCACGGTCTGCACGCTTGATATCGTCTACAAACTGCAAATTCATAACCATCGGCGACTGTCTGAGATACCAGTTGTCAGCCTTCTGACCTGCAAGACGTGTGCAGTGAATTCTCGACTGCTGACCTGCGCCGATACCGATTGCCTGTCCGCCATGTACATACACAACGGAGTTCGACTGAGTGTACTTCAAGGTTATCATTGCAACAGCAAGGTCGTCAATAGCGCTCTGGGGAATTTCTTTGTTCTTTGTGGGACGATTTGCAAACAGCTCGTCATTGATAACAAGCTCGTTTCTTCCCTGCTCAAAGGTAATTCCGAATACCTGCTTACGCTCAATGGGGGCAGGAGTGTAATTCGGATCAATCTTGATGATGTTGTAGGTTCCCTTGCGCTTTGACTTGAGAATTTCAAGAGCGTCATCGTCATAACCGGGAGCAATAACGCCATCGGATACTTCACGCTGAATAATTCTTGCAGTGGAAGCGTCGCATACATCTGACAAAGCGATAAAATCGCCGAAGCTGCTCATTCTGTCTGCGCCTCTTGCTCTTGCATAAGCGCAGGCAAGCGGAGAAAGCTCGCCCAAATCGTCAACCCAGTAAATTTTTGCAAGTGTTTCAGTAAGGGGAAGTCCGATTGCCGCACCCGCAGGTGAAACGTGCTTGAAAGAAGTTGCAGCAGGCTTTCCTGTTGCAGCCTTAAGCTCCTTTACAAGCTGCCAGCCGTTGAATGCGTCCATAAAGTTAATATAACCGGGTCTGCCGTTAAGCACCTCAATAGGAAGTTCGCCGTTTTCCATGAAAATTCTTGACGGCTTCTGATTAGGGTTACAGCCATATTTCAGTTCGAGTTCTGTCATTTTAAAAATCCTTTCACTTGTTCTTGTTTACTATTCTGCTCTCATACTCGCCTGTTTCAAGGTCGATATAGCGTGTAAACAAGGATACCTTGTTATCAGCATTGAGGTTTTTCCACATAAAGTCAGTGAAATCGTCAATGTTCATCGACGGAATAAACACGTCTTTCGGCTCGCCCTCAAAACTCGGAAGTCTGCCGTTTACTTCATCGCCTGCATAAGTGTGAATAAAGCTGCCCTCGCCGTTTTTCGGATTGCTGTACGCAAATGTGTAGCGGCGGCAGGAAGACCCATCACCGTTTGCGCTCTTAAGAATAGACATAGCGTAATTCATAGAGCCATTATCACGATGAATAATTCCCGAAATTCTGGGTGTAAAATTCGGCTTGTCGTCCTCAAACTCACGGGTACGCAGCGACTGCTCAAAACTCTGCTGTTTATCCATAAGTTCATAAATTGTATCAGTCTGGTCGCCATTTGTAACAATAGTCTTATTGCCAAGCACACGCACAGGTGCGTAAATAATCAGATGGGGGTCTACCATTTTCGAGGGGTCAAACGCCTGAGTGCGGATACCCTCACCGTCCTCAACAAAAACACGGTTGCGGCTGTTTTCGCTGCGTCCCATAATGAAATATGCTATTACAGCCTTCTTGCCATCGGGCGATTTGCCGAGAACAATTCCTCTGCCATGATAGCTAAGGGAGTTAAGTTCCTTGTCTAATGTAATCATCATTAGTCCTCCTTGAAATATATGAATTTCTTATTTATCAATAAAAAACAGGCTTATTTCTCACAGATCGACATAAGCTTTTCCGTCTTTGATTGTTATTCTGTCCTCACAGAACAGCGAAACAGCTTTAGGAAGCAGTTTCCATTCAACATTCTGCATTATTTTCAATTGCAGCGATTCGGGAGTATCATCGTTTGCAACGTCCACCGAACCCTGAAGAATAATTGCGCCTGCGTCTGCCTGTTCATTAACAAAATGCACAGTAGCTCCCGATACCTTTACACCGTATTCCAGAGCCTTTTCATGAACTTTCAATCCGTAAAAGCCCTCTCCGCAAAAACTGGGGATAAGCGCAGGGTGAACATTGATGATCTTGTAAGGATACGCCTTGGTAACACACTCGTCAAGTATCGTCATAAAGCCTGCAAGCACAACAAGGTCAGCTTTCTGCTTCTGAAGTTCCGCAAGCACAGCCTCGCTGTATTCCTTGGAATTTGCATATTCCTTTCTCGGCAAAACAACGCTTGCTATCCCTGCGTCTTTTGCGCGAGTAAGCGCATAGGCGTCTGCTTTTGATGAGATAACGCAAGTAATGCTGCCGCCTTTTATCTCTCCTCGTTTTTCTGCGTCAATAAGCGCTTGTAAATTTGTGCCGCCGCCTGATACCAATACTACTATGTTCTTCATAGCTGCTCCTTGTTATTTTAATCAATCATCATCAAATGTCGCCAGTTCCACCGAAAGACTGTAATACGCTCCGTGGCAATCGATATAATCTCCGAACTTGCCATCTGCAAATTCGGCTATATATGAAGTTCCATCAAAAACACGTCTGCGCCCGAAATCAACATCTTCACCATCAGACATAAATTCTTCCCACTGCTGCCCTTCGATAGTCATAGTACCGCAGAACGCATTCTTCGGGTCGAATTTTCTTCTTTGCTCGTCAGATTTTGCCCGTACCTCAATGCAGAACATTACATTGTTGCCCTTGGTGTAAAACATTAAACCATATTCATCATAGGTATAGATGTTATTTCCGCTTCGGGTTCTATGTTCTCTGGATTTTCCCAGAACTTCCTTTATCACAGATAAATGGCACGGGTAATCAAATTTCTTTCCGTTCAATTCAATTTTGCCGCCGCAAAAGTTAATTAAAATTTCTTCCGCTTTTAATTTCGTTTTTTTCGCAAATAAACCCCAGAACGCCATACAATCTCCTGTTTTTCCGGATATATCTGTTCGGGGAGCAGTATTAAGACGGCACCGCACAATAGCGCACGGCAGGCGTCTTAGCTTACTCCCCTGATAAATTACTCAAAAATTACGCCATCGCTGCTTTCAACAGTTTCACCGATAATGAATGCGTTCTCGCCGTTTTCCTTAAGGATTTCAACAGCCTTTGCCGCATTGCTGCTGTCCACAACAATTGCCATACCAACGCCCATATTGAACGTATTGTACATATCGCGTTCGGGAATATTTCCCTCTTTCTGAATTAAATCAAAAATCGGAGGCACAGGGTAGCTGCCCTTCTTGATTTTAGCGCCGATGCCATCGGGCAGCATACGAGGAAGATTTTCGTAGAAACCGCCGCCTGTGATGTGAGAAACACCCTTTACTTCAACCTTGCTTATAAGATCAAGCACAGACTTTACATAAATCTTTGTAGGAGTGAGCAGTGCTTCACCCAGTGACATTCCAAGCTCAGGCACAAAACTCTTGACTTTCTGCTCGTTGATATTGAACACCTTGCGAACAAGTGAAAATCCGTTTGAATGCACGCCTGTTGACGCAAGACCAATAACAGTATCGCCTGCCTTGATTTTGCTGTTGTCGATAATCTTCGACTTATCAACAATACCCGTAGAATAGCCTGCAATATCGTATTCGTCCTCAGCCATCATGCCGGGGTGCTCTGCGGTTTCACCGCCAACAAGGGCGCAGCCTGCCATGACGCAGCCGTCTGCAACGCCCTTTACAATCTGTGCCACCTTTTCCGGAATGTTCTTTCCTATTGCGATATAATCAAGGAAATACAGCGGCTTTGCTCCGCAGCAGATAATATCGTTCACGCACATTGCAACAGCGTCTATACCAATTGTATCATGCTTATCAAGCAGCATTGCAACCTTCAGCTTTGTGCCAACGCCGTCTGTGCCGCTTACCAATACAGGTTCTTTCATTCCGCTGAGGTCAAGCTGGAACAAACCGCCAAAACCTCCTATTCCCGAAATGCAGCCTGGTATTTTTGTACGCTCAACATCTGCTTTCATCAAGCGAACGCCCTCATATCCTGCTGTAACGTCCACTCCTGCTGCCTTGTAGCTTTCACTGTAACTGTTCATCTCATACTCCTTCAAATCCGAATTTACACAGTAGTTCAAACTGCGTCTATCTATTATTTTCAATTCAAATCAAGCAGCCAAAGCCGCTCAAAATCGATATAGCGAGGCTGTCGCAGCATTAAAACGGCAGCCCCGCCGTTAAATCATTATTCTTTGCCTGTCCAGCAGTAATTGCACAAATGGCATTCGGGCTTTCCGACAGCCTTAACCGTTCCGTCAAGAGATTGGAACTCAAGGGAAGTGAGTTTCAGTCTGCGACAGATTTCCGCTCTCAGTGCCTTTCCGCGTTCCGTACTTCCATCGCTGTATTCTGCGATGTATTTCACACCTTCAGCACCCTCAAGTTCATCAATAATTCTGCGTGCAATAAGGTCAAGTTCTGATGTGCTGCGTGAAAAATTAAGATACTTGCAGCCGAACATAATAGGCGGACACGCAGAACGCATATGCACCTCTCTTGCACCGTTCTCATACAAAAACTCAACTGTTTCACGAAGCTGCGTGCCACGCACAATACTGTCGTCAACAAAAAGCAGACGCTTGCCCTCAATAAGGTCATGAACAGGAATAAGTTTCATCTTGGCAACTTTATTGCGCATTGCCTGATTTTGCGGCATAAAGCTTCTGGGCCATGTCGGTGTATACTTGATAAACGGACGTGCAAACGGAATGCCGCTGCGGTTTGCATAGCCAATAGCGTGCGGCACGCCTGAATCGGGAACGCCGCAGATGTAATCTACATCGGGGAGTTTTCCGTTCTTAATATCGTACTCTGCCATTATCTCGCCGTTTCTGGTACGCATTGTTTCAACGTTCACGCCCTCGTAAACCGAGTTCGGATATCCGTAATACGTCCACATAAACGTGCAGATTTTAAGATTATCAATATTGCCTTCGCTCAGCACCTCAACCTTGTTCGGCGTGAGCTTTACAATTTCACCGGGCAGCAGCTCGCGGTACATCTGATAACCGAGCTTCATAAACGAAAAACTCTCCGTTGCAGCACAGTATCCATCGTCACGTCTGCCGATTATGATAGGCAGCCTTCCGACCTTATCCCTTGCGGCGATAATACCGTCCTCTGTCAGAATAATAAGTGAAATCGTTCCATCAACACGCTCCTGAGCATAACGGATACCCTCTTCTATCGTGTTTTTCTGTGCTATAAGCTGTCCGATAAGCGCCGATGAATTAAGTCTGCCGCTGGTCATTGTTTCAAAACTTGCATGAGAGCATTCAAGAAATTCTTTGCAAAGAGCGTCTGCATTGTTTACGATACCCACATTGCATACAGCATAACTGCCAAGTCTTGAGCGAAGCAAAATAGGCTGAGGGTCGGTGTCGCTAATGCAGCCAATTCCTATCGAACCGCTCATATTTTCAATATCATGCTCAAACTTCGTTCTGAACGGCGAATTTTCAATGCTGTGAATTTCTCTCTGAAATCCCTTTTCGGGAGAATAAATTGTTATACCGCCGCGTCTTGTTCCCAGATGCGAATGATAGTCCGTGCCAAAAAACACATCATCAACGCAGTCATTGCGGCTAGCAACGCCAAAGAAACCACCCATACAAACAATCTCCTTATTAAGTATAAAATAGATTATCAGCCAAGAATACGACGCATCATTTCATTGTATGCGTCCTCTACACCGCCCATATCCCTGCGGAAACGATCCTTGTCAAGCTTTTCGTGTGTGGTCGAATCCCAGAAACGGCAGGTATCAGGCGATATTTCGTCAGCAAGAATAATCTCACCGTGAAAACGTCCGAACTCCGTCTTGAAATCAATCAGATCTATATTGGCTTTCTTGAAGAAATCCACCATAAACGCATTGATTTTAAAAGCGTATTCTGTGATCTTTGCAATCTCTTCCTCAGTCGCAAGACCCAACCCCAGTGCGTAATAGTCGTTGATAAACGGGTCGCCCAACGCGTCGTTCTTATAGCTGAACTCAAGTGTAGGACGCTTAAGCTTTGTGCCTTCTTCAATGCCGAGTTTCTTGGAGAAGCTTCCTGCGGCAACGTTTCTCACGATAACCTCAAGCGGAACAATCTCAACTTTCTTTACGATTGTTTCACGATCGGAAATCTCCTCTACAAGGTGAGTAGGTATACCCTGCTTTTCAAGCAGTCCGAACATATGGTTTGTCATTTTGTTGTTGATTACGCCCTTACCTCGGATAGTGCCTTTTTTTTCACCGTTGAAAGCGGTTGCGTCATCTTTGTAATCCACAATAACGTAATCGGGATTGTTAGTCGCAAAAACTTTCTTTGCTTTGCCTTCGTAAATTTGCTCGCCTTTCGTAATGTTCTCCATCTTTTTTTCCTCCGTATGCCAACTAAGAGCTGCGCAGCTGCGTTGCTGCGTCTTTTTATCATCAAAAAGGCGTTATTGCCTTATTGATATCTTTCATCAAAGGGTTGAAAAACAAATATATCAGAGGTTGTTTATTTCATTCTGAAGTTTCTTGTCTGCCTCGTTTATGTTTTCAATCATATCACGCTTTGCACCGGCAAGCTTCGCAGCAAGTGCTTCATCAGAAATTGCCAGCATCTGAACTGCAAGGATAGCCGCATTTTTTGCGCCGTCCACTGCCACAGTAGCCACTGGTATGCCCGAGGGCATCTGAACTGTCGCAAGAAGAGCGTCCAGACCATCAAAATTGTTTGAACTGCACGGAATGCCGATAACAGGCAGCGTTGTGTGACCTGCAACAACACCTGCGAGATGAGCTGCCATACCCGCAGCGCAGATAATTACGCCAAAGCCGTTTGCAGATGCATTCTTCGCAAACTCACACGCAAGTTCGGGAGTTCTGTGAGCCGACATAACGTGACACTCAAACTCAACTCCATAATTCTTAAGTTCTGCAAGCGCCTTCTTTACAGTCGGGAAATCACTGTAGCTTCCCATAATAACAGCAACTTTTTTAACTGCCATAATCTTATTCTCCTTTTCCAAAACAAAAATAGCTGTATTTTAAGATACAGCTATACTAATCTCAAATTGCATTTTGGGTGCAGAATATCCATACAAATTCAGAGAACTTTCGTATGATAAATTCATATTGCTCATTTCCGGCACTCTCCTGTTGATATGGATATCTGTTATTAAAACACCATCACTTATATATTTTACTATATTTGCGCAATAATTTCAAGGGGTTTTTGGATTTTCCCCAAAAAACTTTTAAAATTTTTCTAAAATTATCAACCGCAGCAGAAAATATTGCACATTTTGAGTAAATTCAGAGAATTCTTGCATCGTTTATTACAAGTCCGAAACTAATTCCCAGAGAATATGCAGCTCTTTTGCATAAACTCATTCTCTGAAGAAAAATTTCAAAATATTCCATCACAGAGCTTATGGATAAATCAATCTTCAATTTAAGAACAAGCTCCTTCTTATCATCGGAAAACGAAATCTGTGAACTTTCAACGGCATAGTTTACACGGTCGTGAATATCCTTGGCAAGATTTTCCTTATTTGGAACAAATTCTCCTCCTGCGCTGCGTACTCTGCTTCTGCGGACATCTGACTTATCTGCGATAATCAACGCCGCTGCAATCGGTGACACGGGAGCTGCCGAACTCTCGTCATGATTGCCGATAGCGGAAATTATCTGAGCTATCTCATCAGCAGGCATTCCGAGTTTATCAAGAATACGAAAAGCCATAACAGCACCTGTCTGAGCGTGATTTGCTCTGTTCACAACATTGCCGATATCATGCATATATGCAGCAATTCTTGAAAGTTCACATACTCTGTCGTCATAGCCAAGCGTTTTTAAAATCATATATGCCGTTGCAGCCGCTCTCTCAACGTGAGCGTTTGAATGCTCCGTAAAACCGATGGACAGCAAAGCTGCGTCAGCGTAGTTTATATACGTCTGCACATCTTTGTTAGTTTTTATATACTCGTAAGTTATATTGCTCATATGTGAACAGTTCTCCTTATTTTGTAACAATTTTCCATATTATTGAACCTATCTGCCCCATCTGAATCAATCAGAAAAGGCAGTTTTCTATAATTCTCTTTCCTCTGAGCTTTTCAATCCAGCTTTTGGGAATATTATCAATTCCGTATACAATGCCTGCAAGCCCTCCTGTAACGGCACCAACAGTATCTGTATCATCTCCCAAATTTACAGCGGTAAGCACTGCGTCTTTATAATTATCAGTCATTGACAGACACCACAAAGCAGCTTCAAATGTATCAACAACATAACCCGTCGAACGAACTTCTGTCGGTTTTCTTTGACAAACACCAGAATAATCCTTATAAATCGAAAATGCCTTGCTTATGCTCTCCCCGTCCAGTAAAGCTCTTGCAATTTTCACATAGGAAACGCAATATTGTACAGAAAGGCTATGAGCATGAGTTATCGCCGACACCTTTCCAATTATCTCATCGTCTGCATCTGTAAATGCAAGCGGCAAAATCCGCATAAGAGAGCCGTTCCCGTTGGAATATTCATCACTTTCTCCCTTACCGTTTCTGATTGCTGTCGAAGTCGTATTTCCAACGTCAAAAACTATTCCATCTATTGCATACTCGCCATTATAAAGCCAATTTCTGAACTGTATGCGGATATCTTCCACATCAATGCGTCCCATTTCTTTTATAGAACGGCAGGAAGCAAGCGTCATACTTGTATCATCAGACCATGTTCCGCAAGGCTGCGAATGCGTACCAAACCCTGTCATATCCTCAACACGATAACAGCCTCTTTTTTTAAATTCCACAGGTACGCCGAGAGCGTCACCAACAGCAAGTCCATAAATTGCCGATTTAAGTTTTTCTGTCATTTTTATTTCTCCTGTTCCCGATAAGGATTTTTATGTTGCATAATCAAAAGCAATCTATAATAAACACCCTCTGCTTATTATAGCATAATAAATTTAATTTGTCGAGTATATTTTATATTTACTCAAACAAAAAGCCGCACACATTCTGTAAAGGAGAACGTGTGCGGTCAGTGTTTTATTAACTATGCGCTTTTTGTTTCTTTTCTGCGCCGACCTTTAATGTTATAAGGAACAAACCTGCCGCAACAGCATAAACAATGCCTAAAACATTTGTCGCAGCAGTGCCGCCTGTAAGTATCAGTGAATAGAGAACAGGGCTGAACGTCTGAACTGTGCTTCCGATTACGTTGAGAACCGACAGTCCCTGATTTACGCCAACTTCCTTAACAGCGGGCATATTAACATAATAGTCGCTTGTTGCAGGAGTTCCGAAACCATCGAACAATCCAAGAATTGCAACGCACACCAGAACAGCCACCAGTGGTGCGCTGATGTTCAGAATGAAAGTTGCCGCTGCCGCCATACCCAGAGAAATAACAACGCAGGCAGTCTTTCCGATTTTGCCCGACAGTGCCTTAAGCAGAACAGGACCTATGTAAATTCCCACAAGACCGTTCAGCAGGTATCCGTAGGACGTTGTAACATTCGGCAAACCCAATGCTCCGACAAATCCCGGGAAGAACGCAACAACAAACATCAGTCCGAAGTTCATCGGTATTGCAACCATAAGAGTGTAACGCAGGAACGACGGCTTAACGACAAGCGCCAGCACACCGAACTTGCTCTTGCTTTCTGTTTGGGTTTCAACACTGTTTTCACGGAAGAGCTTCCACGGAGCAAGTACAAAAACCGCTGCCAGACAAGCAAGCACAAAAATACCAGAAATCAGATATGACGTATGAACGTTTATCGAGCTTGCAATCGTAGCACCCAGTGTTCCACCGCAGGTTATACCGCCAAGCAGTCCTGCATTGAGTTCCGCAAGGTTGTTCGTCGTATTCTCCGAAGTAAGCGAACCGTGCGATACAAAAGCATTCAGCGAATACTTTATTCCCGCAAATCCGATACCCGAAAGAAATCTGTAAATGATCAGTTCCTCAGGCGAGCTTGCTGTAAAGCACAGGAAGTTTGCCGCAGCGCAAATCACAGTTGAAATTGCAAACAGCAGCTTCAGATTCATCTTCTTATACAACGGCAGACAGAACAGCGAACACAGCATAGTTGCAAGCAATTCAGCCGTCATAGGAATGGACGCTAAAAATGTTACAGGCAGTCCGAACAGCGACTTGTTCCACTGCGTAATCAGAACGCTTGAGAACGGCGTGCCGACATACATACCCGTGTACACGATAAATGCTCCGAGTCGCAGCATCGGCGATACCGCTCCTGCCTGAACCGTTTTCGACTCTCTGAACGTGTGCGACATTCTTGTAAATATTGCGTCCGGAAGCTTCAGCAGCTCGAAAATCATTATGAGTGCAACCGCAAATGTTACAACAAACACAAGCAGCATACTCATCATCTTTTCATCAATGTATTCCTTAGAAATTTCGACATTGATATGAGTATTCAGTTTTTCGTCAACGCTGTCAATTTTAAGTGAAACGTTGTACTCACTGCTTCTTGTAAGAATATCGGAAGTATCGGCGTAAACATTAACAACGCTTACGTTCCACAGCAACGGAGAATCTGAAACCTTATCCGCAAGGTAATCAGGCAGACCGTTCATTCTTTCATATTCAACGCCCTTTGCATTAAGGTTACTGATAATCTCACCGATATATTCGGAAATACCCTGCGCACCCTCGAACATAACGTCCTTGTACCGCTTCTGATACTCGTTGTACGATATAGCACACTGCACCAGAAGTCCTGCCATTATCGCAAGAACAGGGACAAGGAAGAGAAAACGGTTCTCGCGTTCCTTTTTCTTATAGGCTTCTGTCGAATCCATTTTCTCATCGCTTTCAGAAACGCATACCGATCTTGGCAAAATAACAAAATATGCAACAAGCAGCAGCACTACTCCGCCTATGCAGTACATTGTAACCATATCGCTCTTTTGCTTCTGTACAGCCAGTTCCTTCTCTATATCAGCGACCTCGTAAAACAGTGACATTGCGCCAATCTGAGTCTTTGACCGGTCGAATATCGGCTGAATCATAACCTCATATTCGCCTGCGTCCGCAACACGAAAAGTTGTATCGCTTGTATTGCTGAAATCAAGATTATAAAGAACGTTTTCATTCTTCAGCAAAGCGTTAAACTCGCTTCGTTTCTCATTTTCATCATAAGAGGAATACAACACATCGCCGTTTACATCTGTGATCGCCGTGTTTATCGGTATTCCGTCAGTGCTGATAAGATCCAGCATATCATTCAACACTTTATCCATTCCGTAATAACGCTCGATCTCTTTACCATTGCGAATGGAGTTTTCGATATCCTCAACTATCTGTCTTGAAACAATTCCGTAATACTGCTGTTTGATTTCACGGTAGCTCTGCGAGAATACCGCATAAATAAGCCACGAAACAAACGACATAGATATAGCCACGAACAGTACAAAGACAGTGAGTATCCAGATTTTTTTACTAACCTTTTTCTTAACTCGTTCCATATACTCTCCTCTGAATTAAGTACTAATAATTTTTTCGCAGGCGATAAGCATTTCAAACGATGGTTTGAATTCAATTTCATCTGCAACATCAAGATTGAGTGTAAGGAACGGAGAACTTGCATATTCCTGCTCCAGATCTCCGGGCTTACTGCCGTTGAAAATTGAACCTATGATATTCGCCACAAAAGGAGCAGTACCTACTGCGTCGCGAGGATCGACAATCATAAGTGCAGCGTCGCTCTTTACATAAACAGAACCTACCTGCACCACGACAGGAATATTTGCGTCATAGAATATCTGCATAAGCTCAGCTGCTTTTTCAGCGGACGGGATAACGTCGGTGTTAAGAATATAAGCGTCTACCTTGGCCTCGTTTACCATATCGTGGTAAATATCCTCAAGCTGCATATAATAGTCACTTTCAATGGTAAAGTCTTCACGTCTGAGTTTATACTCAGTAATGGTAAATCTGTTCTGCGTTGCAACCGCACGATAATAAGGCATAGCGCAGACCATCTCATCTCCATAGACAGAACCTATATTGGTGAAACCGAAAGTATCGTAGTAATACTGCATCTGTCTGGAGTAAGCGGACGAGTCAACGTGCGCCCAGTAATTGTCATTGCCCGAATCCTTTGCCGATTTTATAAGACCCGAACCCACAGGATCGGATACCGCATACATCAGCAGCGGAATATCAAAGCCAAATTCCTCCACCATTTCAGAAGGTGACGTACCCATCGCAAGGATAGCGTCTATATCCTTATCAACCTCAATATGCTTCTTCAGGCTATTGTATATTTCTTCTTCAGTATTTACGGTAGTATAGTAGTGAGCGGATTTATCAAACTCCATATACTCACTCTGGGCGTTATCGGCAAGCCAGTTCATAAGAGCCAGCGAGTCAGAATCCGTTTCGGGGTCGAACGGCAGCTTATCGTATGTTATCCAGCCGTCGTCTTTCAGACTCTCTATAACGTAATACAACATACGGAATGTTTCGTTGTAAGGGTCGATATCCACATATGCAAGCTTGAATTTACTGCCGTCAGCTTTCTTTATCGGCTTGTACGCACGTCCGATAGACGATGCTGTTCCAGTGTTATCCGAGTCAACGTCAACTATATCACCGCCCTGATTGATTATAGTATCACAGCCGCACATTGTAAGAACTATTGCCGCAGAAGCAACAGCACAAACGACCCGTCTAAGCAATCCCTTAATCGTCATACTTATCTTCCTTTCAGTGATATACCCACATAATATTATCATCAAGCGCTGTAAAGCAGGAATTTACCATCATCTTCTGCGAACAGGTATTGTCGGGAAGAACAAATCCGCAGCCAATGCTTGCCTCTTCAGCATACTTTGGTGTAATGTGCTGCATAAGCGTTCTTCCGACGCCCTTTCCGCGGGCTTTTTCAGAAATAACCATAGAGCCTATCTCACCTGTCATATGTATAGTAACATATCCGACTTTCTCGCCGTTTACCAGTGCGCCAAAGCCTGCGTGATGGTCTATGCAGTCGCATATGTATTTTTTGTTGCCGAACTCTTTGCTCTTGTAAAGCGAAAGAATAAAATCAACCCAGCTTTTATCCAGCGGTACTACTGTAACATCTTCGTTTATCGAAGCAGAGCTTGCATGAAAATCAGATGACTCCAGCACATACTGAACATATTCCTGAATTTGAGCGTCTTTTACACTGCTGCGAACTTCATTCTCATAATCGCAGTCGTTCACATAAAACGTTGCGGGAATTTCGCCGATCTGTCCGAGCAAATCTGCAAAATCGCCCTGCTTGTCAAGGCTGAAGAGCCAATATCCCGTGTTTTTCTCCATCATAGCAACAGAATTTCCGCTGAAATAGCATGGAGCATTTTCATCATTCTCAAGCGTGTGAATCAGAAACGAGTTCTTCATACGATTGCTGTTCAAAATTTCCAATGCGTTCTTTTTCTCCATAATGCTTTTTCTCCTTATATCGTTCTACCATTTTATTTATAGCGGCAACACCCAGTATAAGCACCACGCCAAGCGCTATACAAAGCGCCAGCGTCAGTACAAGTGCTGCGGCATAGTTCCATATTCTTTCTGTCATATACTCATCGGATATAACCGCTATAATACGATAATTGCGGTCGTATATCAGATTATCAATAAATGGAATGTCATTGCAGTTTTCCATAAGCCAACTGTTAAGGTCGTAAATTTTACTCAAAGCAACGCCCTTTTCACTTACTGAATCAAGATTATTCTGAAGCGACATAGTAATCTTGGAAACAGTCTGCTGTATAAGGCTCTCTATCGTGACGCTGAATTTGAAAATACTGAGTGCCGAATCCACAGCTACCTGTATAGACACAGCCGCAGTAGTTGCAATCAGACCATCACGCAGAATATCCTTTTTCGAACGGCAGAAATGCACCAGAAAAACCACTCCTGCAAGCCAGCACAATATTCCGACAAGCACCGACTGCATGATGTATTCTGACTGATAATCCGCAAGCTTATTCTCAACACCGCTGCGGCTGATATCCAGAACCATATAACCGCATACTTCGTTATTTCGTCCAAAAATGGGCAGCGTCAGAATATATCTTGCATGAGTTGTATCGTCAAAAACCGAATATACCGTATCTCCTGTAAAATCCGCAACCTTTATTCTATCAACCGATACGCTGCTTTCCGAAAGGCTGTAAAGTATTTTATAGTCATCGGAAAAAATATATACGCCGTTCGTATAAGAAAAACATCGCCGCATACCGTTTAAAATAGATTCGATATTATAGAAATTTTCCAGACTTTTTCCGTTTTTCAAGCCATACTCTATCTGACGTGTGTATTCCTGTGATTCAACGGCAAGTCTTGTAAAAACAACATCGCTGTAAATGCTGCTCAGCATATCCGTTTTAACGTTATACGCTTTCTGAGAAGCAAAAGCGATAAGTACCGCCATCAGAAGCGACAGCAAAACCTTCAGCTTGTTCATTCTATCCACCCCTACCCCATTACGGAATATTTATCGTCACGGCACTGGTCGATACCACTGAAATCACTCCACCCCAATTGCACATACATTTGCACTGATTGTTCAGAGCAGGCTTGTTTGCTACCATAACAGTCGGAGAACCGGGCGTCCATGGCGCTGCACACGCAGGTACGCACGGCATCGGTGTAAGCACTCCTGCGGCAGCCGCTGTGGCACTTGCAACAGTGGGATTTGCCATACTGCTGCACATTCCGAAAGTCATAGGCGGCTTTGGAATATCCATAATCGTTGCAGCAGGCATATTCGACTCCATAACAGTGCTTTGTGACGTAACCTGAATCGGTGCCGGTGCTACGCCGAACGAGCATTGACACATAGCCATATTCACAGCAGGATTTGCCATTATTTATCTCCCTTCAAATTCAATACTCCAATATCGTTTTTCTTCATCGGAACTATCTGTGCATTTGCAAACAGAACCTTTCCCGATTTCAAAGCAGCAAATTCAAGAGGAATTTTTCCCGTATCCTTATCCTTAGCAAATTCGCTTGGCACAAGCATAAAAAAGCCGTCCTCGCCACATTGCAGACGGATAAGCGGCATTGCGCTCTCCGATCGTTTGTGAGCGTATTTCATCGGTGCAGCAGTTTTGCAAACACCGTTTTCATTTGCGGTAAACGTTACTATCTCGCTGTGTGCGCCGCTTCCCAACAGGCAATCCAACGGAAACACGGGACTTGCGCCCTCTGCGAACATCTTTATTTCCTGTGCGCCTGCCGCAGTCTTTTCTTCAGCAACACGCAGCTTATCAGTCGGACGAATGACATACAGCTTTTCAATATCATCTGCCTTGCCTTTAACGCAGGACATTCTTGATGCGGACGGGTGATTTTCAGAAGCGTTCAGCGTAAGATAAATCACATCGGTACCGGGCGTTTGTGTAACAGTGATATGCACTGTTTCCGTCTGAAAACCATACGCACGAACACTTATATCGTACTCGCCGCACGGTAAATCGCATACAACGAAATATCCGCCCTCTTTATATTGATGACGCAGTTTTGTACTGCCTATGTACAACCCTGCTTCATTTCCTGTCAGCAGCTTGTTTGTGCAGCCGTCAGACAGTCGAAAAACACAGGATAATGTTTTCAAAACCATATTATTTCCCCTTTCTGTTTGTATCAGGGTGAGTATCAAACTGAGCCTGAGTAACGCGGGGAGCAATCGTTCTGACACGATTTGAACCGATAAAAATCTGTGAAATATCAACCCCGAACGATGGTCGGATAGTTTTTGATGAATTGTTCCAAATTCTCGATAATTCCTCTCCGTTAAGCTGCATTATTTCCAGAACAACAGGTTCTTTTTGTTCAGCGATAGAACCCACCAGAAATTCGGCAGGAATATTCGGCGTGTCCTTGATAAGCTGCATTGCTCTTCCCAGAATACGATACTCGTCTGCACACTTGGTTATAGCAGGCGCTTTGCTGTGTGCTGAAATGAGCGTGTGCAGCTTTATCTGCGTAGGTGCAAATCTTTCCTGTGACGGATTATCGGGATCAGGCTGAAAACCCGTGCGTGTACCTGTATCCTTAATTACTTCTACATTGTAAATCCAGATAGTAAGCTGAAAATCCTCAGGTGACTGCGGTTCGCACAGTCCGATATTTTCCCGCTTTGCCACAGGTTCGGGAGTAAGCTCGCTTCGCAGAAGCTCTGCAAGCGACTCGCCAGCTTCATAAATTGCGGTATATTCTGTCATTGTTATCCCTCCAGAAACTCACCGAAAGGCGAGTATATATCAACTTTGTAAATTCCTGCAATAACACCGTTTTTTCGGAAAATTACTGCACAGCGATAAACTCCGTCAACAATTTCGGGAGATGTGAAAACCGCTGTCTGACCAATAGCTGCGGTACAAATTGTAGTCGAATTATATCGCACCTCATAGGTTCCGTAATCTTTTTCAAAATCAAAGCTTATAGGCAAGCTCTGCGGTGTAAACATAACCTTATTGCCGTTCACCCTTACAACCCATAAACCCTTGCCGCATAGATTTTCGGGAAGAACACTCCGCAGCGTCTTTGACAGTCCGCCGCTTATGACTGTGTTTTTCGTCAGTGCGCCGCCGCTTTGCTTATCCAGTTCCAACAGTGACTTTGCATACGCTGCTTTTGCAGAAATTGCGTCAAGTCTGGCGTCCTCGTATGTTGTGCAAAGTGTTTGTAGTTTGTCAGCAGACAGCGTTCCCAGGCGAAATTCCTCCACTGCTTCATTATAAGCCTGCGCTGCGTCAACATATTTTCTAAGTGTTTCGCCAAGAGAGTAATACAATTTTACAGCCGCAGAATACTGTTTTGAAATATCAACGGTTTCGGATTTTAGCTGTGCATTATCAAAAACGCATATAGTTCCTGTCGTTCCCCACTCGGAAATCTTATCAGCCGACAGCTTCAGTGCGTCTGTAATAAGATATGCACTGCTGAAATCATACTCAGATGTAAGTGTCTCGCCCGTTATTCCCTCTATCTCCTTTTTTAGGGACGATATATCAAACAGCAATCCTTCAATCTCATAATACTTATCGCTGCGCTGTTTTTCTGCACTGTCAGCTTCCTGCTTCGAACATTCGCCAACAAGATATTTTGCTGCATAATCCTCAGCTGTCGCTTTAAGCTTCGAAAAGCGGCTGTATGACAGCTGCAATTTATTAAGCATGACATCGTAGTCTATGAGTTTTGACGCTAAAGCGTATTCCTGTTCGGAATGCTCTGCCGCAAATTCGTTGTACAACTCCATTCGCTGTGAATACAACGCAGCAGCGTTTTCTTTCGTTTCGGACTTTATCGCCGTTTCAAAACTCTCGCAGATCTGCGTATATTCTTCAGAATGGTCGGACATTGCCGTAGACGCAGTGACGCTGTTGCAGTATGTGCCATATGCAGACGCATTTATCGTTACCAGTCCTGCTGCGGCAAGAACCACAGCAGCTATTGAAAAACGCTTCATCAAATCACCTCTCAAAATCCAAGGCTCCCAAAATCTTTTATGTCAAGCCCGATATCTTCAAAGAGTTTAGTAATTTCATCACGATTTTGTTCACTGTCAGCGGTGCTGTCAGATGGCGTCTGAGCGCCTTTAGCAGAATAAGCCGATTTCATAAGCAGCACGCCGTCCCGGCTTACCCAGTATTTTACAGCGACATCGGAATACACAGCTGTATAGCAATGTATTTTCTGCTCCGAAATTCCCAACAGTTCAGCCTGTTTGGGGAGTGAACCGGAAGTTTCAGAAACTGACAATGCATTCGGTGCGAAAATATCGTCAGCGGAATAAATTTTAGTTTCGCTTCCGCCAATCGGAAGATTATATACAGATCTTACTTTTGCTGAAATATCACCGCTTGCAAAACTGCACTCAAGAATAAAACCCGATGAATCAGTCAGTCTGAAACAGTCATCATACACCGAGCGCACCGCATTCGGAAAGGAAGCAGCAGCTATCTGAGTATCGGAATTGATAAGAGTGGAATAATCAATATCTCCATCAAGAAATTTTCCCGAATAAATCGTATTTCCCACTGCGTCAGAGAGCGTTCCCGTACCCGAAGGCAAATCGTCTATGAACACACCTTCATACTTCATACCGCTCTGATAGCTACGCTCTGCAAGACCGCTTAAAATTCCGTTTTTAAAAGTACCCACAGTAACAGAGCCGTCTGTTCCGTAAAGAGTACCGCTGCCGCTGAACTCTCCTTCTTCAAACTCACCCGAATACACTCGCGTTCCGTTATCATACAAAGTTCCTGTTCCGGAATATTTGCCCATTTCAAAAGTACCGCTGTACAGCTTCTTTCCATTCTCGGAATACAGCGTACCCTGACCGTCATATTCACCTGCAGTAAAGCCGCCGTTATACTTCAGCTTTGTATTCTGATAATACTCCAGCACTTCGCCCTGCGGCAAGCCACCGCTGAAAGTTCCGCTGTAATGCAGCGTTCCGTCATCGTAATTCTGTTTGCAAACACCCTCTGCTGCGCCATCGACGAAATTTCCCGTAAACAATGTTATATTGTTTTTCTTTATAGTGCCGCTTCCCTGAATCTGACCATTTTTAAATTCTCCGCACAGAATACTTCCGTTATCGCAGAGTTCACCATAGCCGTTGTACTCTCCGTTTTCAAAAAGTCCGCGATAAAGCACCGTGCCATCTTCAAGGTAAAGAGTACCGCTGCCGCTGTATGCACCATCAACGTAATTGCCGAAATACTTGTTTCTTCCGTTTTCCCAGTACTCTTCGCCATATCCGACAGCATAGCCTTCGTCCAGTTTTCCCTCGAATTTAAGCAAAGTCATATCTTCATCGTAGTACAAACGCACTTTTCCGTTATAATCGGTAATATCCTTATCTTCAAAGTGCATATCCTTCACCCACCACCAACTTGTAAACAGCGAGTGAAGAAAGAATATGTACACCAGCACTAAAGCGATAACAACTGCGCTTACAATAAACACAAGAGATTTTGCAATATATACTCTGCCCCAGTCGAAATAATCCTCACGCTTTTCGGGTTTCCGCTTTACAAGCAAGGGAATTTTGCTTACCGCAGAAGGAACAGCAGACGAAACTCTTGCAATATTGAAAGTATATTTAAATCTGCTGCTTATCAGTCGGAACGGACGAAGCAGCGCATTTTTCAGCACTCGGAATACTATTCCCAGATTATCTGTTAAATGTTTAAGCATAGCAGAGCTTCCTTCCAGATTGGTCGTAAATGATATCACATATCATTTTCATCATAAATGCCATAACTGAGTTTTTGTCTGTCCGAATTGATATTATGTTCCGCAAGATAAAGGTAGTTTCTTGCAGTCCCATCATCGGGAACGTACTTTACGATATTCATAAAATGCTTTCTTGCATTTATATAATCGCCCTTTTCAAAAAACTCAACAGCATAAGCAAATTCGCTGCTGAACTGTTCTTTCAGTTTCACCATTGAATACGGGTCACTGTCGAACATATCGTAAAGACCCTCGCAGCATATACCGCCATTCTCATATCTTCCAATTCTGCGGCTGCGGTATTTTTCTTTTGGAAGCATTGCAAATGCTTCTTCGGTGCAAACTATGTAAAGTCCGCTGTCTACACAGAGATTTTCAATTTCTTCGGCTTCGGTAATAACGCCCGATACCGCAGTAGGTTCCATTCGCTTTTCATCACCGATAAAGCCGAGCAGTACATCGCCTTCGCTTATAACTATACGCACATCGGCAGTACGTTTTCCGCTTACAGAACAAGCTTCATTATAAGCGGCTGCGCACTCTCTTATCTTTATGGCGGAACGCAAAGCGTCCTCAGCACTGTTGAATATCGCACTGCAGCCGTTGTACAGGAAATTGTAAGCGGTGCCGTTATATTCGCCGATAATCGGGATAAGCTGTTCAAACACGCCGTTTATGTTTTCAAAAATATCCTGAGAACCCATCATGCTTTCTGCGTCTGCCATCTTAAATCTGAGCAGAAGCACTGCCATACGCCGTTTTGAGTGAAGCGACTTATCCACACGCTCAATCTGGGTTTCACCGAGGTTCTTCAAAAAGCTCAGCGGCACAAATCTGTAATACGAATTATTAAGTTTTTCAAGACTTGTTGTTTTTTCAACAATATGAGCAGAGAGCGACTTTACGGATTTTGAGAGTTCTTCAATTTCATCACCCGTATTGACATTCACATACGCATTGTACTCGCCTGCCGCAATCTTATCAACCGAGCGTTTAAGCTTGCGCACCGCGCCTGCGGTAATGTTCTCTATAATCATAAAGATCACTACCAATATCAAACCGCCGCCGATAAGGAAAATGTTTATCTTGAACTGAATATCCTCAACTGCGCTTGCTATACTGCTGATGCGCGTTCCTACAATGAGGAAAGCGTCATCGGTAGTTACAGGAACAGAAATCTTTCTGACAAGGAATAGTTTCTCTCCCTCAATTCCGTTTTTCAGACAAAATTCCTCAGCAGAAGTCATATTCTGTGCAACAGAACTTAAATTAACACCATAAGCCAGACGATCAATCGGAGTTCCTGATGGAAAAAGCTCTGTTGAAGCGACAACTCTTAACCTGTCGTCCTTCATTATCGCAAGATGAATTTCAGGTTTTTCATCATTTCCGTCAAAATCATCTTCAGGGTCGCTTTTTACAGCTGCACTGCCCTTTGCTGAAAACAGCTTTTCATAATCGGAATACTGGGGAATATTTCCTGTCATTCCGTTCATGGTATCTTCAAATGTGTTTGCAACAAGCTGTGATTCGTGATAATAATTCTTAGTAACTATATTTTTTACCTGCGGTATGATAATAGCATACGACAGCGAATACAGAACGATGAAAATAAGCATTATCATTAACAGCGACTGACGCAGCAGAATTGACAAGTGCATTTTAAGAATGCTGACATAAAAATCCCAGGTCAATATCGTCAATAGCAAAACAGCAAAAACAACCGCAGCAATAGTAAGCACGGAATTTATCTGCGTACTGCGGTCAACATCATCTGTATAAATCTCCGACATAAGCGAAAAGCTTCCGTAATACAAACGGTCGGTTTCATCATGAACACAGCCGAAAATATTTCCGGTAATTCCCACGGATACATCGGAAAAATCCGCAGGAGTAAGTCCGGCTTCAGCGTTTATTATTCTGCTTCCGGATAAAGCTGCCGAAATCGACAAATCCTTCGACAATGTATAAATATCGCCGCTTGCCGAATTCATCATATAAACAAGATTTATTCCGTTCCAGAAACGGTCGAATATCATATTTCCGGCTGCGCTTTCGGGTCTGTCAATACCGCTGTTATTAAGGACAACAAGACCATTTCCCGTACCAAGTGCAAGCGTTCCATCAGAAAAAGTATACGCACCATAAATGCCGACATGCGGAAGATCGTATCCACCGATCTTCTCAGCAGACACAGGATTGCTTTTGGCAATAGTGAAAACTTCGGCATCGTCGCCATTCAAAAACGAGAAATAAACCGAATTATCATCTTCACTGAACGCAGAAATAATCACGCTCTGCCCGTTATAGTACCTTGAAACCTTCTGTGAAAACATTTCGCCTGCATAAGTTCCATCTTCCAGAAAGCTGTGAACAGATGCGTCAATAATAAACATTGTTTTCGGGTCGTATTCGTATACTGTGAGATAAATTCCTTTATCATGCTCAACATAAATACCCGAAATCAAGAAATTTTCGCCAAATGCTTCATACGAAAGCCGCTTTTCAAAAAGACGTCTGCCAGCTGAATCAACACAAACAAGATTTTTGTAATCGCCTTTTTCGTTTATGTAATAAATATCTCCTGCACGATCAAGCGCATACACACTGCTCAAAGTCTTTTCAGAAGTAATTCCAAAACCAAGTCCAAAATTTGAAGTACCTATAAGCAAAGTGCAGCCTATTGTACAGAATATGAGCAATATTACGATAAAGCTTATCGTTTTCTTCGCCATGTTTCATTCCTCCGTTTTCCGACAAAGGTTACGCACTTTTACGCTTACTTTGTTTTTTAAATTTTTTCTTGACACGTCTGCCAAGATATTTTAATAAACTCTCTTTTAAATATTCCTTGTGCATTTTTTCAGCTGCGTTCTGAATACTGCGCCATCTGGCATAAGCCGCTGAACAGGAGTCAAAATCGCCGTCACACAGATTATCGATAAATTCGCTGATATTATCGGGTAAATACCTGTCACGTTTAAACATTCTGTTCAACATTTCGCCCAGGCGCTCTGTACGGAAATTCCCGCTGCCCGAAACATCGGGATCAAGCAGCATATTAAAATACACGCGCTCATCAATCGTATCTATAACGACATTTTCAGTCGTAAGTCCGCAGGCAGCTATTCTGTCGTCTGTAAGGTCAAACTCCAATGCGCACCGCAGCAAGCTGTCCGCATATTTAACGGTCTTTTCGTAATCTTTGGAGCATTCGCTGTAATACTCATCAAATGGAATACCTTTATGATATTTGAAAATCACATCAAAACTACCGCTTGAAGAAGTCAACTTACGAAAATTCGCTACTCGCTTCTTTTCCATATCATAGAACAGTATCAGCAGCTCACGGATATATGCCTGCTCGCTGTATCGGTTGACTATGTACAACGCATTGCTGTTCACTGTAACATCGCTGCACAGCATAGCTTCATATCCCAGATGCGATTTCAGCACTTCCGTAATTTTATATTTTCCGCTGTTGATGATTGCCTGCAAGCCATTCACCCCCGATGGTTTATTCCTCTACCAAAACAAATGCCGAGGTCTTTGTTTCACCGTCAGCATTGCTGCAAGCGGTAATTTCATAAGTTCCCTCAACAGAAGGAGCCTGATAAAATCCGTTATCATCTATGCTGCCGCCTTCAGGATCTGCAACCGCCCAAGTAACCGATTTTTCTTCTGTGCCGTTTACTTCAGCTGTAAAACGTATTCTTTCAAGCGGCTTTACTTTGCAAATATCAGGACTGATACTGATTGCAATAGAGTCGCTGCTCTTAAGCTGCGCAGTATCTCTTGTAGGCTTGTATGCAAACCAGCGCACTCTTACGCTATATCCCTCAACATAATCCGACAGACGTATTCCTATGCGGAATGTTCCTTTATTTGGATCAAGCAGTGCTGCCGCTTGAATTTTCGGAACGTCCTTTGTAGACTTTGTGCCGAAAATCTCTCCGTCGCCGAACAACAGTTTTCTTCCATTATCGTCATCATACTCAACAGATACCGTAATGCACACGTTTCCAAGTCCAAGATTATGCGGAATGTCCTCCGAGAAAAACTTTGCGTTTACTCTTATGGCGCCTGCAATAGGAATATCGCAAACTCCCGAAGAAGTCGCATAATCATACGCTTCAGCGGACGGTATTCCAAATCTGAAATTCAGCTTCTTATCTCTTGAGCTGTATGCAGCGCTTACTTGCGGCTTTTGCCAGTATTCCAGAGTTTCAACTTCGGTGCTTACGCCGCCCTTAAGCATATTCTCGGATTTTGCAAGCGTTACCACAGGCTCAGCGGCTGCGGCTGCATTATGACTTTCGGAAACAAGCGGATTTACACGCTGTGCAAAAGGCAAAGATGTGATATTCTTTATAACAAATCCTGTTCCTATATTGATGCAGTCAATCTTTGCAAGATAAATCGGCGTATTCTCACCGCTTAAATGCTTCTCAAGAGTACTCATTCTTGTTTCACGCATCAGCTGGCAGCTTTCTTCATCTTTGCATAAATAAACATCAGAAGACGAAACCATTATATGATCGTTGAAATCACCAATCTTTACTGTAACAATTGCTTTATCTTTATGCAGCGGAATAGAAATATCCGATGCGTCCGAACAGTTCAGAGTAAAGTCTACATTGAAAACGTCATTATGAAGACTTGGATCCTCTGTAAAAGCAAGTTCTGCTTCTTCATCGTTACCCGAACGGAAATAGTCTGCACCGAATGCATACTTAAACGATACCTGTGGGTCATCAATTCCTTTGATAATGACAAACTTTACTGTAATCTCGTCACCAGCCACAGCAAGCTTCGGAACAATTCTCACAATTTTTAGTCCGTGAGTGCTATAAATCACAGAAACACTGTTTACGCCCGAACCGCCGTAAATCTCTGAAAGATCGGGGTCATCTGTTGAGATAAACAGTCTGTAGCTTTCTTCAATTTTGTTGTACTGGTCGCTTGCGCTGTCGGAAGCGCCTATGTTATTTACAGGTTCACGTTTTTCCTGAGCATACTGAAGGCACAAGTAAGCTCTGTCAGATTTCTCAAGGCTTTCGCAGCCCTCAATCATACGCAGTTTTCTGACAATCGGGGTGCTGACGCAGATTTCTCGTCCAAGATAATCAAGAGCCATACCCGTTTCCACAGACAACGAAACATCATCATTGCGATAAACGCCAAGTCCGCAGATAACGCCTGCTCCGTAGAGCGTTCTGTTAAGCAGTCTGCGCTTATTGTTGAAATAACGCTGCTCGGTTTCAAAATCCCTTGCGGTAAGCATTTTACCGTAAAAATATCTGTTTCGCTCAAGCGGAAAGAAATTACTGTTGTTCATCGTTGCTTCCTCCTAAAATTATATCTCCGCCTATGCTTCCCAAATCAGCTTCAGCACAGGAATAACCATTTACAACGGAGTTCATATCAAGATATGTGTTGCTGTCAAGAATTACATTCTTCTTCAATATAATCACCGCAGCTTCGGTATATGCAGGAATTCTGTCCTTAAGCCGCTCGGTAAAAATATTTGCCTCGTGAGTATCCGCAAAAGTCTTTTCGGGAAGCAGCACAAAAAACTTGTATGGATCATTTCCAAAAAGCCTTTCGTAAACCTCACAATCCTTTCCCTCGCTCACCATCTTCTTGATGTTGAAATATTCGACAATCTCAGGTTTAACGCCATATTCCCGCTCTATCCAGTCTGAAAGACCGGCTTTTGTACCTGTATAGCGATATTCATTTGCTGTGGTCCGAATTTTCTGCCGCAGCTCTTCTTTTGACAGATATGCTGCGTCATCAATCATAATCCAATCCGCCAGATAGTTCAGCATTTCACCATCGGCAATCCGATAGTCAATACTGCTTCGTGCTTTTTGAATTTGATCGTCCATATCAAAGAAAATACTGTCAAACATCGACATAAAACGTGTCATAAAACCGTTTTCGCCATCGCTTGCCCGATACATCTCCGGCAGATACTGCATCATGCTGTCGCTTCTGAGCAGCAGCTTCATTTTATCCAGTTTAACAGGTTTCCTGTCAAGCAAAATGAAATCAAACTTTACCCATATATATCTTCCAACAAGATTTATCGGAATATCAGAAGTGTTAGTTCCGAGTGGAGTAAACAGCTCTCCGACAGTCTTAATGCGTTCTTCGCAAGAAATAGAACTATCAATTAAATATTCGTCCAGCGAAACTGTTTTTCCCATCACGGAAACAAAACTATTATCGGCTGCATATGCGCTCACACGCATAATCGTATTTTCACCAAGATCAGCCGATATCACCAGACTGCGCCAGATGAAACCATGCTCTGTTGAATCGGACGAGCCGGTGATCATAGTGCATTCTGTCCTGCCATCGCATGAATGAACACTGTGCTGCGTTATCTCCATACCGCTGAACAAACAGCGCTGCCATTCCGATGAACGATTAAGCGTTATATACAATCTTGACCTGTTCAAAGCCTTTCCTCCATTCCGAAATCTTTCCGAAATCTGCTGTAAGCAGAATGAAAAACCATTTTACCTTTCAGCACTGATAAGCTCAACCTTACCGCAGCAAGCTATTGCATTCGGCGGTATACTTATCCCTGCGGCGGTTTTTTTACATTCGGGACGTTCGGTGTTTATCCTGAGATTTTTCACAGTAAGTACGCCGCCGGTGCTGCAAAGCTCAGCAATCAAATCAGCTTCAAGTACAGGTTTTCCAAATCTGCTTTCACCGTTCGGCGAATAAATGCCAAACAGACTGCGAAGCTGTTTCTCAGCATTTTCCAGAACCTTTTCAACCTCGTTTGTTCCGCAGATAATCTCAGCGGTTATATTCACCGTCACATAAACGGGAGCGCAGGTTTTAAGTTCTACTGTAAGTAGTCTGCTCTTCTCAACATATCTCTTTACCGCAGCAAGATACCTTTCATCAGGCATAGGATATGTACTCCTGCTGTATGGCAGCACCGCAAGCGTCATTATTCCCCGAAGCTTTTCTGGCGGTGCGTATACGTCGTCCGGGTCGAAAGAAGGAATAGCCTTAACGTCAGCCACACGAAGTCCCGGAGTCCTCATTGCAATCCTGCGATAATCCTCGGCCGACACTGCGCGACAGCAGTCCGACAGCTCATAGCGAAATCTTCTCAGCGCGTCATCAAAGTTTTCACGGTCACAGCCGCCATGTGCGGCAATAGGCTGCATAACAGCATAGCTTTCATTTGCGCAAAGAATTTCTTTCAGATTTCCCGCTGACACATTTCCGCCAAAGCCGTTAGTTACCGAACAGGACGCTATCAAAATATTATCGTTTCCGACAGGAGGCACTTCGCCGTTTTCGTTGTCGCCGAATACAATCGTTCTGTCCTTTTCGTCATATGTAAATACTCTGTCAAACGGTCCCGCAAGCTCAAGATTTTCGATGTATGAATATTCATTCCAACGAGGATTATCGGTGTTTTCCCTATCTTTTACCATTATCTTCAGCTCATCGGTAAGAAGTGTGCCATTAAGGTCAAACGCAAAGTTCTGACACGGCAAACCGTCCGATGAATAAAGAATTTTATTTGAAAACTCATAAGTGCAGAACACAACTCTTACATTTGGTTTTCCATCATCTGCAATATCCTTTACATATTGCGACAAATCAAACTTAACAGTACTTCCCGATACGATATATTCGGGGTCGGGTATGACGATCCAGCCATACTTATCACGCAGCATTATCATTCGCTCGCCTGATGCAGCCAGAACATCGTCCGCTTCAATAATGCCATCACCGAACATCAAATCAACATAAGAACTGTCACGGTGCTTCTGAACAAGCTCGACAGTATTAGTGTAAAATCCCGAAATCAACGGCATATCCTCACAGCCGCTGTATTCAACGCTTGCTCGCAGCCACACACCTTCCGACGGCACATCAACAGATGTTTCTGCAAAATCATCTTCTGTGCAAAGCGTTATCTTTCCTGAAAACGACAATCCATATGTTTCATCATTTTCAATAGCGCAGCGTTTAAATCCGTCCGCTGATGAATACTCCCATACTATGCTCCGAAGCGCAGAAGTATCGCCATCACACAGATTTCTCTTTATTTCACACTTATCTTTGGTCAGTATATCAAGTGTAAGCTTCCCCGAAGGCACACTAAGCTTTATGTACAGACTGCGGTCAGAACAATTGAGATCTGAGCCGAAAGGATAAAATGACGTATCCTGTTCAGAAGAAAGCTCCGTCACGTCTACAAAGCCGTCAGCACTTTGCATAACAACTCTATCGACGCAGAAATCCTGACTTGCAAAAGGCTTTTCAAGCGTAAATTCCGTTCCATCGGCTGAGAATGCACTGCTGCCCACGGCAAGCTTGTGCGGAACATTTTCGGTAAAGACAATCTTTGCATTTGCAGCTGCAGGGTCACGAGGCTTTGTTCCTGCAAGAAGCAGCATAGCCTTACGAACACTATCGGGCATTCTGTCAAGCGTATACTGCTGCATTTCCTTCAGCCACGCAAATAGTTCAATAAGCGTGATGCCGGGGTCGTGTTCGTTAAAATCAGTCCACTCGGGAAAAATTACAGGAATACGACGCTTTGCCGCTTCAACTATATCTGAATAGTTCTGGTCGTCCAGTACGGGAAGTGTTATCATTGCGGAAAGCTCCTTTCGTATATTTTGGCTATTACAGTCCCGACGCTCCGTCTATTCTGACTGTATGTGTACCGTTAGTCGGTATAAAATAAGGATAATCAGGCATTCTGTCAAGCGGAATTGCCATTGCAACGCCATTAGCGATATATTCGCCGGTTAAAAGAGTCCGTGTTGTGTATGCGATATTCGGCACTTCTTTGAGAGCAGAATAAATATCGTTCTCAAGCGGAATAATCCCGATCCCATTTGAAAATCTGTCTATAAGATCGTTAACCGCCGCAATAACTTCGGTTTCCGTCTGTGCGGCATACTCAATATTCTTTATCACAATTACAATATCTGCACTGACTTTCAGATTTCTCGCAGGAATAACCGACATTCTGCCACCATAAATCGGCTCGCTGCAGCCGCATTCCTTCAGGTACGCTTCAATTCTTTTACAAAGCGACACCGCATAAGCGTCAGTTCCATTATTTGCAGGCTTGACAACAACTGTCAGACAACCGCTTTCCTGCTGACCCAGATTGTTTTTGCCCGAAAAGCACTTCACTTCGCCTACCTCAGGGAATTCCTCCGCTACTATAGCTTCGTAATCACGCACAGTCACAGCCCTTCCGCAATGACGCACACGCTGTGCGCCTATCTTTTTCACTTTTTCCAACGGCTGAGCGTCGCTGCCTCCACAAGTCGGGAGAATATTAGTCATATTTTCAACGAACGGTATTCCGACAAGCAATCCGTCCAGGGCGCACTCTTTAAGATTTCCTACTGTACCTCCGCCCCACGAGTAATCAACACTTATTTCAGCGTTTGAAGAATAAGCAGGAATTTTTCCGTTCGTTCCGTTGCCGAATGTGATAACGCCGGACGCACTGTCAAGCTCATAGCATCGGCTGTTTTCACCGCACGCTGCAAGACTTTCAGTTTGTTCCCACCTTACCCAGTACTTATTCGGCAATCCGTTGGAAGCGTTTTCCACACGAACTTTTGATTTATCAATCCGTCCAAGCTCCTCAAGTTCGCTAACCTGTGTTTCGCCCATTTCGTTTACCCAGACTGTGCAATTTATAACAGGAAAATTTCCAAGGTTCAGCGTCTGATTTTTCTTTCCCATAGCAGCAAAAGCCCGTTCGTCTTTTACGGTTGTCTGCTGTATTATATCGACAGCGTTCATATCCACACGAATAAGATTTGGCGAACACTTGCGATCAGCTCCAAACGGCTCCAGAACACGCACCCAGTATCCTTCCATACCGAAAAGCTCTGCTTTTGCAAAATCATCGGGCGTATACATTGAAATAATACCGCTGCCGCAAAATCCACATGTTCTGTCAACCACTTTCAATTCACGCCACAAGCTTAACTGAGAAGATGATGAATAGCTAAATTCATACTTGCGTTCATTTGCACACTCACTGTCAAATCCCAGATACAAATTCACAGGAAGTCCGCATGGCGGTTCATCAAATCTGAAATACACACAGCGCCTTGTATCAGGCATAACCGAAAACAAATCCATACGGGTTTTCGTGCCGTTCATTTCATACTTCCTTCTGCGGCAGGAATTAAGAGTAATTATACTTTTCGCAGGCATCATATCCTTGCCATAATCAAATCTTAAATCAATCGCCTTAATAAGAGGAAGATACCAACGTCCGTTCAGCGAAAAACGGTTCTTCATTTCTCTTATTCTCGCTCTTATCCAGATTCCATAAGCAGAATTCTGAACGGAAGCCTTGATATCATCGGGACATACAAACGTTAGAGTATGCCTGCCGATTTTATCATGGCAAGAGAATAAATCAACATCTCCGCCGACAGCAAGTCTTGCCCAACCAAGTCCGTTCCAATACTCCCAGATTACCTCTGTAATATAAATCTCATCGGCTTCTTTAGTTTTAAGCTCGCTCTTATCAACAAGAAGCTTTTGTTCAAAATCAGGTTCAAGCTGTTCTTCGCCGTCCGACACCACAACAGCGGTTACTGAAAAGTCTGCGGTAATCAGCGCTCCTGCCTTGCTGAAAACTTCATCTGATTTTATGTAAAATACATCATAGATATTAGGCTCTTTTCCAAAAGCATAAGCGCTCTCGTCAGAAAAAAGCTCAGTATCGTTGAAATATAGCTTGTCGGGCAATCTGCCGCGCAGAGTTTGCTCATCATCAACACTCTTACTGCTGAGCCTTATTTCATCAACCGACAAAGGGAATGCGCTGTCAGTGCGTGTAATCTCACAGGTTATAGAATATTTCCCGTTATTGTCCGCTTCGCCGTCATCATTCACAAGCTGCGCTTTTCCATCGGGTTTTGAAAGAATAATGCAGCCGTTACCGCTTCGTGGTATAAGGGATACTATGCCGTTTTCAGTCGGCATCGTCCATTTAGCCGTATCGCTGCGACAAAGCATTTCAATTACATCTTCGTCCTTCACTCCATATGCGCCGCCCGGTATAAGAGTAATCTCAGCAGCTCCGTCAAGCTTCAATACCGCTTCATCGCATATAGTAAAGCTGTGTTTTTCTATATTCTGTTTCTTATCCGGAAAAAACAGTTTTAATGCAAAATCCTCATTAAGTTCCGTATGAGTGATAACATCATCAGACGAATCGGTCATGTATATATCCGTCAATTTTGAAGGAACAGCAAAATAGCTTTGCATAGTTTCAAAAATTATTCTTTTGCTGTCTACATCAGAAAAAAGCTGTGAACCTTTTTCAACAAATACCCGACGATTTGCACCGTCCGCAAGCTCTGCTGCTGCAATACCCACAGCAGGAGATACAGGTTTTCCGGATACACCTATCAAATTCAAAAATTCCAGACTGCACTTTTCAGGAAATCTGTCCAGTCTGTCTACCGTACCGCAGAACATTTCAGAAAAGAGCATTGCAAGCGCAGTACCACCATCAGGATTGTTTTCATCAAACTTCCATTCAGGCGTGTACGCTTTGCTTTTCTCACTGAACAGAGCAAGAATATCGCTCACTGTTCTTCCGTCAAGCTTCGGTGAATTCATTTGCCCTCTCCCTCCATCATATAGAACGGATAAACCATGTTAAACTGGTTATTCGTGCTGCGAACTGTATAACTAATCTTTATTTCAAGTACATTCTTGCTGCCGTTGCTGTTTGCCGCTTCGACTTCAACGTCCTTTATTCTCGGTTCCCATCTGATAAGTGCAGTGCGGACACTGTCCTCAAGAGCAGTCACACGCTCTGCCCTGTCGTCAGAGAAAATAAAATCACTTGCGGTCGTTCCGAAATCAGGCATCATAACACGTTCTCCGATATTAGTGCGGAGTACTATCCGAATGGCTTCGCTTATATCATCTTCAGCATTGCTCATAGCAATGCGGTTTGTTGACGGGTCAACACTGAAAGGGAATTTAAATCCCCTACCCATAAACGCTTTATTGTCTGCCATTCCAAATTCCCCCTATCAGTTTATCTTAGTCATAGAGCCTTTGATCGTTGCAACGCCGCTGCTTTTGACAGTAACCGAGCCGTTGCCCTCCAAAGCTGCCTCTCCGCTGGCTTTTATCTGAACTTTCGCCGAATCAAGCGTAATTCCTGTGTTGGTTTTAATCTGAATATCACCGGAACTGCCATCACAAGTTATGGTAACACCCTCGCCGACTTTGATAGTAAGCTTTTTCTCACAAGTAATCTGCATCTCTCCGGATTTTCCGTTAATTTCCAAGGCGTTCTTACCATCAGATACGGAAATCAGTTCGTTTTCATCGTCAAGAACAACTTTCCGTTCTTTAGGAGTCTGCAAAGTAATGCGTTCTTTATTCTCTGTATCCGAAAATTCTGCAAATGATTTATTGGGAGTAATAAACTTAAACACTTCGTTGCTGCCGTCAGTTATCTCAACAGGCGGCTTGGCTTCGCCTACCCACAGACTTCCGATAGCATAAGGTCTGTCTATATTTCCATCTTCGTAAACAAGCGCCACTATATCCCCCACCCTTGGGTGAATAAAGCAGCCGTAATCCTTGCCGCCAAACGGAGTTATACAATAAATCCAGCCCGTTTCGCCAAAATCCTCGTCAGCCGTATAGTGCTTACAATTTATCCTCCCCAGATTTTCAGGGTCTTTTATTGAAATAACTTCTGCAAGCGACAAACCGCTGCATGGTCTCATCATCGCCGAATTTGACATATCCGACATCATGTCAGAAAAAACGCTCATTTAAACACCGCCTTAATCCGTGGGAGAACAGAATGATATATCCGTCAGAAATCCGTTTGAACCGAACGTATGCTGTATCCCTGTTACATAATATGTGCCGTTTATTGTGGAGTCCAACCCTTCAAATTTTATGTTTGAGCCAGGTTCCAGATCTGCGTCACCGATTATCTGCGCTCTGCCTCTGCACATCTCCAGACAGCACTGCCGCATAATAGCTTCTGCATATTCCTTTGCTTCTTCGCGCGTAGTTATTGAAAGCTCCGTTACTTCTTTTACTTTCTTTTTAACGGGCGAGCAGGAATCAGCGCCTGTTTTTCCTTCCGTAGGTTTAGAAATAGGCACAGCTTCTTCAAAAAACATCTCTTTTGTAACAGGGTCAGAACCGTTTACCCGAACCTTGCCTATCTGATTTGACAATTCAACATTTCTGCTGAAAGAAATCAGATCCTTACCCCACTTATACGTTTTACCAAGCTTTGCTTTTTTATAAACATTCTCAACAAATTTAAGGGTTGTACCGTCCATATAGAACGAGCTTCCCGTAAGTTTCGCCAGCCTGCACAAGAAATGATAATCGTCCACTTCATACTGAGTTATCGGCACTTTTTTATCACGCGAATTGGTAGCAACAGACACCTTTGTATCTTTTACATACTGCTTTACAGTGTCAAAAAGCGTATCAACAACACTCTTTATAGTATTATCCTTGAACGTTTCTCTTGAATTGTTTCCCATAAGCATTGCTCTTGCGTCCAGACAGGAAATTGAAAGCTGCACGCCATCTGAACCAAAGTTCACATTTGTTGAATTAACAAATCCAATGAAAACTAACTCCGGAGTTTCATAACCCAAATGTACTTCAATCTTCTTTCCGACATCAGCCTTTGAAAAAAGACCGTCCATCTCGCTGTTTTCCTGATTATAGCTGCAAAAGAAAGAAATATCACAGCTGTTCGCCATTTCGGAAACTGTCTTATTAACAGAAAGCGACTCGACATAACCCATTGATTTTACCAGTTCTACGCCATCTATTTTTACTTTGCATTGTGGTACAAGGGCTTTATTCGTATCAAGACCCATAAAAAAGACTGCTCCTTTCAATGACTTAATAAATCGTCTGCTGCAATCCGACGCAGCAAATCACAAATATCAGTGTGGCATAACACGGAATATGAACTTGATATTTGTTACAATATCGGCGGAATAGAAATATTTGAACCTGCTTTCAATTTCCGTGGATTATCAATTTCATTTGCGTCAGCAATTCTTCGCCACTCGCTGCAAGCTCCGTATTCAGCAAACGCAAACATGAACAGTGCGTCGCCTTGCGCAATTATTCTTGCCTTTGTGCGGTCAGGAGAGTTACGCTCGCTTGCGTCGTATTTTCCATCGGTAATTATCATTGACACATCAACCACCGAGCGCACAGGTACTCCTGTGAACGAAAAGAGTGTAAACCGCTGCGACAGCGATGTTATATAGCCGGTGTAATTCATCTTACCCCAGACAAACTGTACCAGATCGGGCGCATGAACATCTGAATTGATAAGAGTAAGTTTCATAATAGGGTCGGTAAATTCCCGGACATCAATTTTCAGAACATCAGCGAGCATCGTTGAAGCAAGAACCTTCAGATTATTGGAATTCTCTCCTGCACTGTATGTGTCAAACATCAGACTAAACGACAGCGACTCTGCTTCGCCGCTGACATATTGCAAAACAGGACGATCAAGTCCGGGAATTTTGTGCTGTGCATAATTCACATTACGCTGCAAAGAAAATTCTGTGGGATTGAATATACATGGTATATCATCTCCTGCAATTGATGCAATTGAACCGCCGTCTTTTATTTTAAATTTTGCTTTTATAGGTCCTACCATATCAATCTCTCCCTTCCGTTTTTACAAAATCACAAACCCATTCTCCTGCGTTCCTTATTCAGTTTGGATTCAATACAATCATAAACCTTATCTGCAAGTTTGTTAATATCCTCACGGCTGAAGGAGTTTAATCCGCTATCAACCGTTTTTCTTACAACAGCCGAGTTTTTCACAGTGCTTTTTGCCTGAGTTTCAGGCTGCTGCGGCTGTGATTTAGCCGTCTGTTTCAATTCCATTGACGCTGAGTTGTTCTGATAAGTTTTTTCCGCTGTAAACCTATCTGTTTCGGCAGGCGGCACCAGCATTACCATGTCCTGCGATTTTATGCGGCGCATTGTAAATCCTTTATGCTCAACCGTTGCAGGCTGTGATATCTCAATGGCTTTTTCCACAAGTTTTCGTATATGCGATGTCGTTTCAGTAACCATTTCAGTACGCAATGTGCTGATATTACGGATTTCTTCATTCTGAACATTACTTATATCCGTATGATATTCAGATGAAATATTCGTATTATGCACAAGCTCTGTTTCTTGAAACTCCATTGGAGAAATCGACTTTTGTGCCTTGGCGTCAGCGACCATCTTATCAATATATTCGAGCGTTGCTGAGTCAAGTTTGCTTCTGTACGACTGCGCAAAGCCTGCTTTTTCATTTTTTTGTGAGAAAACAACATCTGACGAATTATTATACAAGGCATTTTCTCTCGCAGTCATCTTTCGCTGTTCCATCTCAGAAAAAACTGTTTTAACAGTGGCGGTTGTTTCAGAATTATCAGCATTCGCTAAAACTCGCTGTGCCAGAGATGACTTAGCAATCGGAA
>CAZTRH010000004.1:0-12977 GCA_964616605.1 uncultured Ruminococcus sp. | reverse complement strand
TGCTCTTGCAGCGCTGTTTCCTGCGCTTTCGCTGATTTCGGAATTATCAGCATTCCCGAAAACACGCTGTGCCATTGATGGCTTAACCATCGGAACTTGTTCACTTGTAAGAACTGTTCCGACTTTAATTTCACTCTCGTTCTGCTCGCTTACATTTTCATGATTGACTGTGCTAAACGTGCTTTCCGCTCTTGCTGCGCTGTTTCCTGCATTTTCACTGATTTCGGAATTATCCGCATTCACTGAACGAGGATTTTCAACATTTATTTCACCGTTTTCTTGTGACGCCGCATAATTGTAATAATTCAAGCTTTGATAATCATTTTCAATGATATCAACTGAATTAACAATCTCACTTCGGTTATCACGAGAATGGTCATTATTATCTCTTGAATAAAGCTTAACAATCTCAGCAGTTTCTTTAAAGGCGTCGGATAAATCCAAATTAACATCAGAATGCGCCGAAATCAGCTGTTCATTAACGCTGCCGAATTTATTAAGCATTTCAAGCGTGCTGCCTGTTGTAACGCCCAAAAAGCTTTTTCTCTGCTTATCAAGCGGTAAATCCACGGATTTTACCGTAGAAAAATAATTTATATTATCAATGTCTTCCGACAGAATTTTCTTGTTTATTATATTAGTGATTTCTTTTGCTACCATTGCAGATTTTCCTGCTGCAACAGCAATTTTTTCTGCAATAATCTTTGCAGCAGATGAGTCTGAAATAATTTCAGAAGTAATTGGTGTATCCTTTGATAATTCTTTAGTTTCAACAGACTTATCGTCTGTATACACAAGAGCTGATAACTTTCCGAACGCTCCGACAGCAGGTAAAACCACTGCTCTTTCAGATACGGGTGCATTTCTCAAAAACTCGCCTTCAGTGTGTGATTCATGTTCGGATAAATGAGCAAAATCATGCCTTACCGAAGCCTTCACGTCCGCATTTCTGCTGCCGATTGCAAAGCTGTTCACCGACACGTCATCAAGTAGTATCCTGCCGATTTCATCACGCGTTTTGCCACTTTCGGAAAGCGCTAAAACCCTGTTTGCCGCTCGCTTTTCCAAAGGCGAACTATACACTTGACACAAAGAAACAATTTTTTTCCTTTGCCCATCGTCAAAGGAGTCCAAATCAGTATTTGAAGTAATTTCTTTTGTTAGCTGCATATCAGGATACTCAGCCTGAACCACCTGCAAAATGCGCTTGTAAATTTTATCGCTTATCGGAGAAGATTTCCCAACGGACTCTTTCACCAATGCAGATACTGTATTTGCAATAGTTTTCATAGGAATACCCGACGTTTTATCCTCAAAAAACAGTCTGTATACACGGCTGATTTCTTCTGTATAGCGCCTGTTTTCATCAAGCGTCCTCTCAAAACGGGCAAGCTCTCTTTTATGCCCGTCAGCCGCCGATTTGAAATTGTCCGACAATACAAATCCGGGCCGATATCTTTCAATCAGCCTGTCAACATAATTTTGTGAATTTATTCTGAAAAAAAGCTCAGCCGTGAAATTATTCACAACAACGCTTGATTTCTCCGCAGACTCTGCATAAGCCTGTTCAGTAAAGTATACAAGACCAAGCCTATCCCACAACGAAACGATCCGTGGGTTAGCCCGACCCATAATTTCATCAGAAAAAAGGGACTGTGTTTCGCTTGGAACACAAACAGGCGATATACCTCTGAATATACCAATAGTTGCAACAGAACTGATATCTCTTGCAGCAGTGATACTATTCATGTAAATCGCCCCCTTTTATTATTTTAATAAACTTACAGCATAATCGGCAGTATTTCACCGTGCGCAAGCTCAACAGTAGTCATCATAACCTGACCACTCATGGCGTTAAGTTCGCCATATTCAATCTTGACAGGCATCGCGTCAAGAATCGTCCAGATTTTAACCGGTATTCTATGCTGATTAAGCATTGTAATAACCACCGGAAGACGCAGACCGACACCCGTTCTGACAGACTCAAACCACGCAACCAAAGGCTCCACAGGAACCGTTCCTCTGCGCAGAACAATATTGCTGTAACTCAATCCCTTTGCAAGAAAAACAGGCTGAAACGTTCCGCCCTCGTAAAAGGTTTCGTATTCCAGTTGTGCGTCAAGACCTGATACTGAAGCAAAGTTTCCCACAACGTCAATCGGCACTATACTTACAACAAAATTGCAGCCTGTATGCCTTTCAAACCCAAATTCCATCTGTTTTACTCCTATGCCTCAAAAATATTCTTTTTCTCTTTCTGTCCGCTCAGCTTTTTATTTATTTCTGATACCTCGCTGCACCATCTGCGACGTTCGCGATGCTCAAGCGTCATCAGCTCTTCGTGACTCCAGTGAAGGTAATATCCCAAGAAAGTCATTTCCTCATAGAGCGTGTCTTCGGGATATAACGACAGCTCTACTTTTCTAAAAAATCCAACGGAAGGTCATATTCCTTGTTGCAATGTGGACAAACCACCTTATATGCCGGCACGTCCTGCATATTTATTCTCTGGTAAAGATCCTGCAAAAACGCCATATCAATCGTAAAAAGATTTTCAATGACACGGTTGTTGATTACCGAAAGCGTGCCAAGCTTTGTCACTACTCTCGAAAGCAGTATTACCGTCAGATACCCCGGATTTTGCTGAACTCTGGGATCTCTCAGCGGCATTATCTCATCAGCGGCAGTCGCCAGACGCATTACTCCATGCTTATGCACTTCACCGTTCTGGTCAACATAACCTCTGGGAAGGTCAAATTCAAATTCAGTCTGAAAACTCATATCAATCTCCATCCAATAAATGGTTGATTTACCAAAAAATTTAAAACCCCTTTAAAATCAGCATACACCGTCGATTCACAGGATAAAACCCGGAACCGACGGTGAAAACTGCTTCAATGCCTTAAGGCATTCACTACGATACCGCCAGTTGCGGCTATCGTTTTACTTTAATTAGTTCTCAGAAGGTGTTGCGGAGTTCTCGGTATCGCTGTCCTCTCTCTCCACACCCTCGTGGCAAAGCTCAAGAGTTTCCACAGCAACTTCGCCGCCCATACCGTTAAGGTCAGGAGCAGTGTAATGTGTGGGCCATGCGTTGATGATATTCCAGCTCGGACCGGGCATACCGGTATCGTCCAGAAGCTGAATGGTGATATTCTTACGCTGAATACCGGTAGGACCTGCTGTGTTGGAAGAAGCAACAGACAACAGCCAATCGGTCATCTCAAATGAGCCGATAACGCCTCTCTTGAGTGTAATGTTACCGTACTTGGTAAGACCTGCCAGTTTTCTGGGGGTAGTACGAACTTCATTTCCCTCTCTGTACTCAACAACATCAACAGTGATATCAGAGCCTGAAACCTCACTGAAACCGCCTGCTTCTACGCCACCGAACAGAACCTTATATCTGAAGTTCTTGAATGGATATCTAATATCCGCCATATACTCTCATTCCTTTCCTTAAAAAAATTAAACGTTGCTCTCGCTGGTGTACTGACCAATCTTGAATACTACGAATTCAGCAGGCTTTACAGGTGCCACGCCGATTACGCATACAAGACGGCCGTTGTCGATATCGTCCTGAGTCATAGTGTTCTTGCCGATATCAACGAAGAATGCCTCAGAGGGAGATGAACCTGCAAGTGCGCCGCTTCTCCATGTGCTTGCAAGGAACATTTCAACAGTTCTCTTAACTCTGCTCCAGAGTGCCTCTGTGTTGGGTTCGAATACAACCCAGTTAGTGTTGTTGCGGATTGACTCCTCAAGGTAAATAAACAGACGGCGGACATTGACATACTTCCATGTTGCATTGGAGGAAGCTGTTCTTGCGCCCCATACTCTGATTCCTCTGCCCGGGAACGAGCGGATAAGGTTGATACCCTTAGGATTAAGCAGATCCTGCTCTGCTGTGTTATAGCTGCTTGCAAGACCTGTGCAGGCACGAAGCACTTCGTTTGCAGGAGCCTTATGTACGCCTACAGTGTTGTCTGTACGAGCGTAAACGCCAAGGATAGAGCCTGAAGGAGGAGCAATGATATTCTTCTTGGAAAGCGGATCGAATACCTGAATCCAAGGATGATAGAATGCAGCATAGCTGGAATCGAACATATCGCGATACTCGATAAGCTCGTCTGTCTTCTTCATATCCTTCGGCATATCCAGAACTGCGAAACGGTTCTTCATATTCTCGCAGTGAGCGATAAGCGACATCTGAACCTCAGGAGTTGTAACACCGGGAACGCTCATAAGGCTTACATCAGAATTTTCGATAAATGCCTGAATACCTGTGCGCTTGCCGGGACCACCGTCAGAACCGATATAATCAGAAGCTGCAACAGAATTGATGCTGCCGTCTGTACCGCCTGCAAGCTGAAGAATGATAGCGTCGCCCTTGCCACCTACTGCCTCAAACGGAGCTGCAATAGAGGAAACTGCGGGAGCTGCGTCCTTCTTATCCTTATCCTTGCTCTCAGCAGCCTTTGCAGCAGGTGCCGCGCCAAGTGCTACTGTAACAAGTTCGCTTCTGGACATTCTGGAGCAGATATAATCTGCGGACTCGGTATTAAGAGATACAAACAGATAATCTTCCTTTACATCTCCATACTTTACAGATACATCAATTTCGCTGGACTTGATGAACTTAGTCGGAACGAGGTTCTTATCAACGATAGATGCGTTTACAGGATTTTCAAAAGTAATTGTCTTTTCTTCAATTGCGGTAATACGATTGTAAACAGAAGACTTGCCATCTGCAAACTCAACTACATCACCGATATTGAAACCATCTGTACTTCTTACGACAGCGCTGTTGCCCTCAACCTCGTAAACCTGAGTCTTTACTCTGGATACGGGAGATACAGTAACCTTAATGCGATTGCCCCACTCACCGGGGTTCTTTGCAGCGAACTTAAGAATAGAGTCGCTCTTTGTAGCTGCGCACTTTGCGTCAGCAGGACATACTCTCATTACGAAAGCTCTTGAACCGCCATTGATGAAGAAATGCTCTACTGCATAAGGCAGGTAACGCTTATCTCCATACTTTGCTTCAGACAGATAGCCTCCGAAAATGCGAACATAGTCGCTGAAGCTTGTTACAAGCTGCGGCTTACCGATTACGTCGCCCTTTTCTGCAAGACCAACGAAACCTGCCGTACTTGTGCCAACGCCTTCCATCGGAACCGAGCCCGACTCATACTCCTCAACGTAAACACCTGGGGATAAATACTCTGGCATAACTTGTTCCTGATCTTCTTCGCAGCGATTTTCAGCTGTATGAAGATCAGTACCTCCTCTCAAAAATATTTATTTTGAAGCCTGCCTGTGCAGTCCTTCATTTATAGCAATATCCGTGACGGATTTACTAACTCACTCATCGCCGAACACCAAGTCGGCATACTGTTTTAAATCGTCTCTGAGGATAACAGTATTGTTTTTACGCTGTTCATTCACAATTCCCGTAAGCAAATGCCGCATTCCGATAGGATTATTTTCAGAAGCTGCAAGAAATGCCGCATGAATAATACAGTTCTTGATGTTTCCGCCTGCCATTTTGAAATTTTCCGCAAGAAAATCCCAGTCGATATCTTTTGTAGGAGCCTTTGCGTCCAGCATTTTCTGCCACAGCAGCTTTCTTGTAGGAGCGTCAGGAAAAGGAACGGTTATAACAAAACTTATTCTTCTCATAAACGCTTCGTCAATATTCTGAAGGAGGTTGGTAGCCATAAGAACGACACCATCGTATTCCTCCATCTGCTGAAGAAGATACGCTGTTTCAATGTTTGCGTGCCTGTCGTGGGAGTCCTTTACCTCGGACCGCTTCCCAAACAGTGCGTCAGTTTCATCAAAGAACAGCACACAGTTTGCCTGCTTTGCTTCGGTGAATATCCGCCTGAGATTTTTCTCTGTTTCGCCTATGTACTTACTGACAACCTGCGATAACTGAACCTTGAAAAGCTGCATATTCAGCTGATTTGTTATAACCTGTGCTGCCATTGTCTTTCCCGTTCCGGGAGGACCTGCCAGCAGCACCGAAACACCTCTGCCATATGCGGCTTTCTTTGAAAAACCCCATTCGGTATAAACCTTGTGACGATATTTAACGTGCATACAAGCACTTTTCAGCAGCTTTATCTCCGACTCAGGCAGCACAAGATCCTCCCAGCTATACGCCGGTTTAATAGGAGAAGCAAGGCTGTTGAGATCCACTACAACCTGGTCGTAACAACTTTCGTGAAGCAGCTTCGGGGATACCTTTTCACCCGTAATTGCCGCCAATTCCGCTGCACGTTCAGCAGCACCGAAAACCTGTCCTGCTGTGAAACGGAATTTCGCCGCCATTTCAGCTGCGTCTATTTCCTCGGAGAGCGTCATATTCTCAAACACTCTGTTCCACAGCACCAATCGCTGATCTTCATTGGTTTCGGGAATTTCCAGTGTAAGCAAAAGCGTGTTTCCGACAGGAGTACTCTTTTGCCACCGCTGTTCGCTTGTAATGTATATGTGAGTTCCGAAAAATCTGTCCTTATCCGAAAGTTCTGCCGATATAACAGCGAGTTTCGCACGACATTCTTCTTCGAAAAGCTGCTCAAAATCAGTTAAACATATCGCTGCACCCTGCGGTGCCGCCTCCGACACAACGCTATAAAACGCTCCTGCAACATCTTCAGCAGCCGCAATTTCAGCTGCCGACACAAACAGCACTTTTTCACCGCAGCACTTTGCAGTATGTTTTACCATAAACCGCTTACCGCTGCCAAAGCTTCCACAAAAACATATTATAGCCGCAGCGCCGTTTTTAGAACGCTCTACTGCCCCCACTGCCCTGTCTGAAATTTCCGACATGATACACAGCGGCTGAAGTTCATCACTCGGAGAGAACATGACAAATCGGCTTCCACCCTTTGTAACGTATCTCACAATCGGTTCGCTTGGTTTTAATTGTCTTGTGCATAAACTGTCATCAGACGGTTCGCATATATATTTCATCAGCACTCCTTGTGCCGAGAAATAGCTGTAATAACCCGAAACTCTGCCGTTTGGCTCTGCCCAGAGTCTTATCATAGTATCTGCAGTCGGATATTTCTTTGAAATATCGTCCTGAAGATAAGCAAACAGCTTTTCATATCTTCGATTGATTTCGCAGCAAATCAGAGTAAGCATTGACAGGAACTGAAAATTATCAAGCCTGAACGCTTTTCTGACGCCGAACACAGGAAAATTATATTCAGAAAAAGTCGCTTCAACCCGGCTGAAGAAGTACGCACGAAGCATATCAACCTCATTCGCTTCCGATTCTTCAAGACTTGAAAACGCCTTCGAATCTGCTGATTTGAGCAGAGTTTTTTCAAACTCCTCTCTCGAAACCACAACGCCAAGCAATCCTTGAATATTGCTGTTCGGACTCACCCACAAGTGATACTTGTAATAGTAATATATATGAAAGTCCAGGATTTCCGCAAAGCAGTCCAGAAGTTCATTCTGTGACTCAAAGCTCTCACCTGCTCTGGAATAATCAAAGCTCATCTGTGACCTCCACTGCAAGATATACGCTGTTCCAGCACCTGCAGACCTCTTTTCCGCAGCGCCGCAGCAGCATTGCCGCAATTTCACCGCATTCCATCGGGTCATTGATTTCCATACCGCACCGCAGTATCACATAACCCTTATCCACCATAAAGCAACCCGTGTTAAGCGTAAGATTAAGGTCGTTCAGCTTTTTTGCCGTACCCGTTCCCGCTCTCCACGGAAACTGTGCGCAGCATATGATATCATCGCCGCTCGCAGTCAAAAGGCACCGCCATTTCATTGTTCCGCTGCACATTGTCATCTGAAACGCACCATATTCCTCAACAAACGTTATCCCACGCCTGCCAAGCTCGCTTTTCAGAATTGAATACAACTTCACAGCGACCTCCTGTAATCGCACCACAGCATAATGTTCATTTATCATGCAGCAGTTTGTAGTATGTAAACTCAAACGAACGGCTTACACCGTAAAGCAAACCGCAGTCTGACTTAATCTGTCACACAGTACCGACGTCGGTAACACCTACCGCACCGCCCGAAAAAGCAATATCAGCAGAACCTCCGATATCATCTGCTGCACCAAAAACAAAATCATTCACAGGAGCAACCTCGGAAAAATCGTAGTTCCGTGCTTCATACCCGTCACTCTGCGGAGCGTTATCCATTAGCCTCAGCAATAGCTGATTTCCGCCCGAAAGAAGCGTTGCTCCAGCTTGTGCGTCAAAACCAATTCCCAATGCCTTGCCAACCTCAGCAGCCGCAGCGCTTGCGGTTTCGGGAGAATACGTTTCAATCGAACCTGCGGTCCGTTTCTTCTCCGTCTGCTGTAATGGTTTCTCCTGCGAAATTCGGGTCGTCTGTTCCGACATCTTCATCACCCCTCATTTCGTCGAAGAACTCTGCCACAGCTTCCGCAACGACTTGCGCCGCTTTGCGCCTGTTTTTATCATCGTCAGGCGGCAGATCATCAGATAATTCCTCTGCGTCTTTTATTGCCTGCTGTACAAACCCATCGGACTTGAACAGCTTTTCAGCGTCATTAAGATTTGCCGTAATCCTATCTATTACAGTAAGGAAATCACGCTGCTGCTGCAATTTTTTATTAAGTACAGCAGTCTGCTTTGTAATTGCCGATTGCAGCAGCTTCACAGTACCGTCAGACTTAGACAAACCATCGTTCTCCAACTGTTTCAGCCGCTCCTTATATTGAACGATAAGCTTTTTATCGCTGTCCGTATCAAAAAACGGAAGAGCGCTTCCAAGCGTACCTATGTCACGCAACTCCAGCGGATCCTTCTTCCGATGACTGTCAGTCGCCAGCTTTCGGAAAATCTCAAGGATTTTTCCTGCGCTTTTCATGGCGTCGGTAACTATACTAACCGCCGATAAAGCGTTTCTGTTAAACTTGACGTTTGCGTCCGAGCAAGGAACACCCTCATCTACCGCCGTCTGACTCAGTACCTTCTTCTGATACTCTCCATGCGGAGCAGGCCGTCCTATTGCACGGGACAAACACACGGTAAACATCTGTTCGCCCTGCCCTGCCATTACCGAAGCCGCAAGCTTGCCGCCTCTGAACGCATACGATGAAAACCTGTCGGCGAACTCTCCGTCCTGAAGCTCACTTGTTGAGTGAACATATTCGGGAGAATCGTGCTTTTTATGTAGTTCATTCAAAGAAGGACTACCCTTCTTCTCCTGCTTACCGTCAGCCTTTTCCTCATTTTGCTGTTTTTCTTCATCGTTTCCGCCAAGTTTCTTTGCACGGTCACGACCAACAGCGTCAAATGTATTGGTAAAGCTTGATGTCAGCATATACAACGGGTCTGCATTATAGATGTTTTCCCCGTAGTACGCTGCGCTTGAGCGATCTGCTGCGATGCGCTCTGCGGTTCCTGAGACGTCAGCGAGCTTTGCAGCCGTTTTCTTGCGTTCCTTTCGACCGACATACGCACCTTGCATACTCACACCCCGCACCATTCAACTATGCAGCAATCCGGCACAAGCCAAACTTTGCCATAATCGTTTAATCAATTATACCATATCCGACATAATTTTGCAATAGTTTTTTTCAATCTTTACTGTTTTTTAGGAAAAATTTTCAAACTTTTTTGCAAAAAGTCGCCGCAATTCCGATTCCTATTTATGCCTCTTGATCTTCGTAGCTGTTTTCTGTCCCGCATATGCATTTCCGGGCGTCATAGTCTCTCCCATCAGCCTGCCAAAATACGTCTGATAATTAACAGAACGATCGTTTCTTATCTTTATATCAGAAACATATTTTTTGCCCTTAGACATACCCATCTCAGAAAACAGATTTCTTTTTTCCTGCGAATGATCCAGCATTCTCTGAGCAGTATCATCATTCCAGTCATCTTCATTCTCAAGGAATTTTTCCGGGTGAGTATTTCTGGTTTTCTTAATAGCCTCTTTTATCTTGTTAAATCTTACAATGCAGGCATTTATCTCATCGTCTGATATAAGATCCTTCAGGATATATTTGAACGCACTGGGTTCCAGCGTCTCTATACGTTCGGCTATTTTCTCATCAATAAAGGGCATTTCTATCTCTTCGGATTCTCTGTTGACAACACTTCTGTTATGCCGTCCTCCAACATGACCGCTGTCCTCGTTCAATCCAAAAGAACCGTCATTGTCAATGCCCTGCAGCCCGGAAAGATCACCTTCTTCGTTGCGTGAAACTAAAAAGTTTCCTGCATGTCTGTCCAACTGACCGCATACGCAGTCCAGGATCTGAAGATTACACAAATCCCTTTGAAATGCGCCCGTAACACCGATTTCCTGTTGAAAACCTTCACCGGACATAAGTTCAGAAGGCTTTCTTCCTTTGTAAGTTTTCTCGGCAAGGCTGAGTGCGTCAGTTTCACCTTTTGCACTTTCCATCAAATTGCCTCGATAAACATTGTTGTTATCATCTGTTATTTCGACGCTCTCTGACTTAGCTACCAGATTGCCGACTCCAAGCAGTTCGGCAACACGACTTGTTGCAACATTTCTTCTTGACAGATTTGCCTTGGTCATTTTTTTCGGCAGTTGCAGATCCTGTATTAAACTAAAAGATGTGTCTCCGCCTGATAAAAGACCATTTACCGCTCTGGCAGCTTCTTTTCCGGCTTCACTCAAAGAGTCTAACGGAATTAAATCTTCCCGACTGTTTGAAACCTTATCTTTTACCCATTCTCTGATAACATTCTTATCGCCCTCAGTAACCTTCGGAAAACGTTCCAGCAAATTGTCAACCATTGTTGCACCCAAGAATTTAACTTCACGGTTTTCGCCTTCGCCTCTCCAATTACCTTTGGAAATATCAAATTCATCTTCAAACTTAAAGAAGTGTGTCGGGCGCTGTCCCTCTCCCACAGTGTCAGCTTCGCTTCCATTGACATTCATTTTAAGAACGTCTGCACCTCTGCCGCCTGCTGCCTTAGAGCCAAAAAATTTCTCAAAATCATCTGTATGCAGCTTAACAGTTCGTGCGCTTCTGAAGAGTTCAGCAACCGTCATTTGCGCTTGTTCTTCTCCAGACATACTATCAAACTCAGATTTTTTCGATTCAAGTCTGCTGCGATCGACCTGTGCAACAGTTCTTATCTGTGTTACCAATTCCTTACGTCTTTTGCCGAATGGTGTTTTCGGTTCCGCATGAGTCGAAAGGTAATTCGCACAATTGTCTATCACGTCATCTATCTGCATAAGAATGACCTGATATTTTCTCTGATTGTTTCTCACGTTATCATCAAACGCAGCCGACATACTCGCATTCAGCATATCAAGAGAAATCATAACATCATTGAACTGGCTTGAATTATCTTTAAACCCAAGTTTAAAACTGCTGCCCAGCTTATCTCCAAGTTCAAACAGCTCATTTGCTTCAGAAACGGAAAATTTCTGAAATCCGTTGCTTTTGCCCGAAGAATTGCCCTGATCAACAAGTTCAGCATTCGCCGAGTTAGAACCAACATTCTGCGCACCTTCATCGTCTTTTTTCTTTCCGCCAAAAACGCGTGAAAAGAAACCGGATTTTTTTGTTTTCTTATCTGAAGCGAAATCGCCGCCCATTGCTGTCCCTCCAGTTTATCAAATGGTGTCGCAGACATATTATCCGCTCATCATATGTATTCGTTGCAGCCTCACAGGTGCTGACCGCACGTTCAATCAAATCTTGATATTATTATACAACATCGTCTTGAATTTGTCAATAGACTTGGTATGAAAAGACACTTTTTGGGTATGAAAAGACACGTTTTTTTCAAAAGCGCCTTTTTGTTCATGTTTTAAAAGCGAGATTGAACAGATTTTTTTGCTGCTTTCAAGCGATAAATCGTAAAATCCCTGTGCTCAATCGAGTTTTAATCTGCTGAATTAAATTGATATTTCCAAGTCAAGCCAAACATAATTTCCGATTTTCAGAAATCTCGGAAAATGACCGTCCGACACTTTCCAAAACCATTCAGCAATCACTTCTTCTGTTTTTTGATTTTCGGATTTGCGCCAATTCCGCGTGACAAGCCGGCTTGATTACTAGGCATCATATTTGTAACCATAAGCTTTCCGAAATACGACTCATAATTTAGCGTAGCATTAATCTTATCATTTCTCCTCATATTCTTTAATTTATTGTAAGAACTGTTATACCCCCACGAATCATTGACCATCTTCTGTGCGGTATCATCATTCCAGTCATCTTCATTTTCCAAAAATCTTTCAGGTTGTTCCTGCCTTGTTTTTTGGATACACTGTTTGATTTTTTTAAATCTTACAATACAAGCTTTAATCTCATCCTTTGACAAAAGATCTTTCAACACATATTCCAGCGCACTCGGTTCAAGCGACTCTACAGCTTTTGCCATCTTGTCGTCAACATACGGCAAAGTCAGTTCTCCCGTTTCTCTGTTTACAACGCTTCTGATATGTCTATCATATTGACCTGCCAAGGAATTATCTTTGTTCAATCCAAAAGAAGCGTCATTGTCAATACCCTGAAGCCCGTCAAGATCACCATTCTCATTTCGGGAAACAATGATATTTCCGCCATGTCTGTCCACCTGACCGCATATGCAGTCAAGTATCTGAAGATTGCACATATCTCTTTGAAAGCCTCCGGTGGCACCAATTTCAATTTGATAGCCTTCGCCTTTGCTTGCTTCTTCTACAAGGTTCTCTGACTTATCTGCGTTTAACTTCAACCCTAATTTTAACGCATCTTCTCCTTCAATAGCACTTTCCATTAAATTACCGCTGAATTTCCTGTTGTTATTATCAGTTATTTCAACATTTTCAGACTTCGCAACCAGCCTTCCCATTCCAAGCAAATCCGCAACTCTGCTTGTCGCAACATTTCGCCTTGACATATTTATTGATTTGGCTTTTTTATTCAGTTCCAGACTATCCAAAATTTCAAATGTATTTTCGCCGCCATACACCAATGAATA
>CAZTRH010000003.1:29059-54221 GCA_964616605.1 uncultured Ruminococcus sp. | reverse complement strand
GTATTTGTGCGGAGGTATAGTTTATGTCTTTTAATAAAGTTATACTGATGGGAAGAATAACCCATGACCTTGAATTACGGACTACTCCTTCGGGCGTGAGTGTCTGCCAGTTCTCTATTGCGGTTGACAGACGATTTCAGGCAAAAGGCGAAGAGAGAAAAACCGACTTCTTCAGAGTAAATGCATGGCGTGCATCAGCGGATTTTGTCACCCGCTATTTCAGAAAAGGCAGCATGATACTTGTTGAAGGAGAACTGCATAACAATAATTACACTGATAAAAACGGAAACACTGTTTATTCAGTGGAAATTACAGCCGATCAGATTTCATTCACAGGCGAAAAAGCCAATGGTGGACAGGACGGCTATCAGGGCGGTGGTTACCAGAATCAGGGTGGCTACCAGCAAGGCGGACAAGGTTCTTACGCAAATAACGCAGGCGGTTATCAGCAGAACGGATATAACAACGGCGGTTATTCTCAGAGTAACTCTGCTCCCCAGTCGCAGCCTTCGGGCGGACAGGGTGCTGCTCCGACTGATTTCAGTGGGGCAAGCGACGATAATTACCCGTTCTGACGCTGAATTTCAAACAAATCAACGAATAATACAGGAGGTAAGGTACAATGGCTGAAAAGATGGAAAAGTCTGCTCATCCCATGAAGCGCACACGCAAAAAAGTTTGCCAGTTCTGCGCAGAGAGAGCTGAATTCATTGATTACAAGGACGTAGCAAAGCTCAAGAAGTTTATGACTGAGCGTTCTAAGATCCTTCCCCGCAGAGTAACAGGTTGCTGCGCTTTCCACCAGAGAGAGCTTACAACCGCTATTAAGAGAGCAAGACAGCTTGCTCTTATTCCGTATGCGGCTGACTAATTAAAGAGAAGCTCCGAATGCAAATCCGGAGCTTTTTTATCGAAAAAATCCCACACATTTCTGTGTGGGATTTTTTTGTTAAATAATGTTGAATATATTGTGCAATAGCGTTTCAATTACATTGCCATAATCTCGCACATCTTATTTGTGAACTCAACAGGGTTCTCAATCGGAATGCCCTCGATAAGCAGTGCCTGCTGATACAGCAGCTCTGCATATTCGCCTGCCTTATCCTTGTCGCTTTCGTAGAGGGATTTCAGCTTTGCGAAGATTGCATGGTTGGGATTGATTTCAAGCACCTTTTCCGCCTTTGCACCCTCTGCGTTCGGCATAGCGGAGAGTACCTTCTCCATTTCAACAGAGAGCATTCCCTCACTTGTAATGCAGACAGGGTGATTTTTAAGACGTGCCGAGAGTTTAACAGCCTTTACCTTGCCGCTGAGCTTTTCGGTCATATAATCAAACAGCGACTGGTTATCTTCCTGTGCCTTTTTGATTTCTTCCTTTTCTGCGTCTGTTTCCAGTCCGAGGTCATCGGCAGATACGGACTTGTATTCCTTGCCGTCATAATCGTGCATCATCTGCAGGCAGAATTCGTCAACGTTTTCGGTGAGGTACAGTATCTCAAATCCCTTGTCACGGACAAGCTCCGTCTGCGGCAGACTCTCGATACGGGAAACAGATGTACCGCTTGCGAAGTAGATATACTGCTGATCCTCCTTCATACGGGAAACATATTCTTCAAGAGTTGTAACCCCGCCGTTTGAAGTCTTGAACACAAGCAGATCCTGAAGCTCAGATTTATTCATTCCATAGCTTTCGTAAATACCGTACTTTATCTGTGCGCCGAAAGTCTTAAAGAACTTCTCATACTGTTCACGGTCGTTTTTCAGCATCTTCTTCAGAGTGTTCTTGATAGATTTCTCAACGCTCTTGGCGATAACTTTAAGCTGTCTGTCGTGCTGAAGCATTTCACGGGAAATATTCAGCGACAGATCCTCGCTGTCCACCAATCCGCGGACAAAACTGAAGTAGTCGGGCAACAGATCTGCGCACTTATCCATTATCAGAACGCCGCTGGAATAAAGCTGCAGCCCCTTTTCAAAGTTCTTTGAATAATAATCATACGGAGCAGCAGACGGAATGTACATCAGCGCTGTATATGTTGCACTGCCCTCTGTCTTGGTGTGGATATGGGTGAGCGGCTCGGTGTAGTCGTAGAACTTCTCACGGTAGAAGTTGTTATAATCCTCATCTTTAAGCTCGCTCTTTGCCTTCTTCCAGATAGGCACCATAGAGTTGAGAGTTTCGGTAACGATTTCCTTTTCGTATTCGGGGTCTTTGCCGTCCTTACCTGTGCCTTCCTTAAGCTTTTCGTGTTCTACGTCCATCTTTATGGGATAACGAATATAATCGGAATACTTCTTGATAAGCTCTTTTATTTTATATTCGCTGAAGAACTCGTCATAGTTCTCTTCAGCGGTGTTATCCTTAAATTCAAGAATAATAACAGAACCGTGAGAATCCTTTTCAGCAGGGGAGATAGTATAGCCGTCAACACCCTCGCTCTCCCACATAAACGCCTTATCCGAACCGTAAGCCTTGGAAATTACAGTAACTTTCTTTGCCACCATAAATGCCGAATAGAAACCAACGCCAAACTGACCTATGATATCTACTTTGCCGTCCTTTTCAGCGGTATTGTCAAGCTCAGAATTATCTGACTCATCGGCTGTTTCCTCACTCTCAGCCGTACCATCAGCATTTTCGGTATTGTCCTTAAGAACGTCAGCGTGTTCTTTCTTAAATGCATAAGAACCGCTCTGTGCGATAGTACCGAGGTTCTTTTCAAGTTCCTCTTCCGTCATACCTATACCATCGTCCTTGATAGTAAGCTTGCGTGCGTCCTTATCCACTTCAAGAGTAATAGCCATCTGCGAACGTGTCACCGCTTCGCCCGACTCTTCGCCCATAGTCTTAAAATACAGCTTATCCATAGCGTCGGAAGCATTAGAAATAAGCTCACGCAGGAAGATTTCCTTGTGAGTATAAATGGAGTTAATCATCATCTCCAACAAACGCTTGGACTCGGCTTTAAATTCTTTTGTTGTACTCATAGCATTCACCTTTTCTTTAGATTTTGCGTTAGCACTCTATCGCAAAGAGTGCTAATAATATTATTATACACCATTTTTTAAAAAAATCAAGCGCATTTTTTACAAAAATTAAATTCACTTTTGTGCAATTTTCACAATCAACAACTGTAAATCCGACAAATAGGTTTAATATCGTTTGAACAGGAGATAATATTTTCATATTCAAAAGGGAAAGGAGCAACAAAATGTCAAATTTCAAAACACGTCAAAGCAGTGAGATACTCAACAGCGTTTACCGTAACGCACAAATGGCATACGAATGCAGCGCTGACGTGATGAAGCACTGCAAGGACGTTCGGCTATTCCGTGAGATCTCCGCGCAAAGCCGCCGTTATCGTGCGGTAGCCTCCAAAGCACGCCAAGAGCTTGCAAAGCGAGGAGAACCTGCAAAACAAGCCTCTGCCTATACAAAGAGTATGGCTAAAATGGGAATTGCAATGAAAACCGCCAATAACTCACGCAGCGCAAACCTCGCAAAGATCATGTACCGTGGAACGACGATGGGTATTGAAGATATGCAGCACACGCTCAACCGTTCTCATTGTGCGGAACAGTCGGTGAGGGCAAGCACGGAAAAGCTCCTGCTTCGTGAACAGGAGTTCTGCGACCATCTCAAGAGGTATCTGTAATGCGCCGTAGCAAACCCGAATATATCCCATGCGATATTAAAACGGGGAACGGCAAATCCTGCCATTCCCCGATAATATGCGAGCCCAAATCCCTAAACAGAATGTAATATTTGCTGATATTATTACAAAATGATAGCATCAAGCACTATTTCTGAATTAGCCACTACGCCCTCATCACGTCCTGCTGTGAGAAAATACACATAAGCGTTTTCGGGAAACTCGTTTATAATATTGCCTATGGCAGTATCCGAAACAGGTATGCAATACTGCGGAGCATTCTCGTCATATTCCGACAAATCCTTGAACGCTTCCAATGACGCTCCGACATCTTCACTCATATAGTTTAAAAAACCACTGTCGGATATGATAATACAAGCGTTACCCACAAGCTCTCTATCAAAAATCTGCATTTGCGAAAGGTAATACTGACCCGCTGTTTCCTCCAGACCGAGGTCAATGGAGGTAACGCTTACATGAACATTATTGTCGCTGTTTAAATCAGGGCAGCACTGCTCAAGCGCAAGCTCGATCTGACGTGACCGGGAAGTAAGCGGCGAATTGCTTTCCGTTCCTATCAACAGCACCTCGATATCGGGCTTTTTACGGAAAACCGTCTGTGTTATCAGAAAAGCAAGCACTATAACAACAGCAGCGCCAATTATAAGCTTCAGTTTGTTATAGTAAAAGAAATTTGAGATTTTCTGTGCGGCTGTCATAGGCGGTGCAGGCTGCTTTTCGGGTTCTTCGGGAATAAGTTCGCTTTCTGAGATCAGACCCTGTTTCATCTTAAGCAGTTCAAGTCGCTCACGCTGTTTTTCTTCATCGGTATTTGCCAAAGTTTTGACCTCCAATTGCAATATAGTATGAGCCAAGACACGAATATGCCTTGGCTCTTGTATTTATCATCATTCACCAAAATGCGGCTTCATAGTCGGGAAGAGCAGTACATCTCTTATGCTTGCGGAATCTGTCAGCAGCATAACCAGTCTGTCCAGTCCAAATCCCAGTCCTGCCGTTGGCGGCAGTCCGTATTCAAGAGCGGTGATGAAGTCCTCGTCCACCTGTGCGTCATTGCCGCCCAACGCACGCTTTGCAGCAACCTGCTTTACAAAACGCTCCTTCTGGTCGATAGGGTCGTTAAGCTCTGAGAACGCATTACCAAACTCCGTACCATTGATAAAGTATTCAAAACGCTCGGTAAATGCAGGGAACTCAGGCTTTCTCTTTGCAAGCGGAGAGTTCTCAACAGGGTAATCGTAAACGATAGTCGGCTGGATAAGATTATCCTCAACAAATGCTTCAAAAAATGCAATAAGTACATCACCCTTAGTAGAGTTCTCGTTTACTCCGTCCTCAACACCCTTTTCCTTTGCAGCAGCTCTTGCCGCAGCGTCATCAGCCCAATCGTAATAATCAACGCCTGCGTACTTCTTTACTGCCTCAATCATTGTAAGGCGCTCCCACGGCTTGCCGACAGCGATTTCCTTACCCTGATATGTCACGGTATCCGTACCGCATACGTTGAACGTTACAGTGCGGTAAAGCTCCTCGATAAGATCCATCATCTGAGTATAGTTCATATATGCCTGATACATCTCAATAGTAGTAAATTCAGGGTTATGAGTAGCGTCCATACCCTCGTTTCTGAAAATACGTCCGACTTCGTATACCTTGTCAAAGCCGCCTACGATAAGGCGCTTGAGATAAAGCTCGGTTTCAATACGCAGATACATATCGATATCCAAAGCGTTGTGGTGAGTTTTGAACGGACGTGCAGCAGCACCGATTTCAAGCGGCAGCAGCACAGGAGTGTCTACCTCCACATAACCGTGACCGTCAAGGAAACGGCGAACTTCGGAAAGTATCTTTGAACGCTTTACAAACACGTCCTTTACTTCGGGGTTTGCAATAAGGTCGAGGTAACGCTTGCGGTAACGCTCTTCCTTATCCTTCAGTCCGTGCCACTTTTCGGGGAGGGGAAGCAGGGACTTTGAAAGCAACGTAATCTCCTTTGCGTGAACGGAAATTTCGCCTCTGCGTGTCTTGAACACAAAACCCTTTACACCTACGATATCGCCCAGATCCCACTTCTTGAACTCAGCAAAATTTTCCTCGCCGATTTCGTCTATCTTTACATAAACCTGCATTCTGTCGGAGCTGTCACGGATATCGATGAAGTTTGCCTTGCCCATATCGCGCCACGACATAATACGACCTGCAATTGCAACGTCCTGATTTTCCAGTTCCTCAAAACGCTCTCTGATTTCAGCGTTCTTTATGCTTACAGGATACTGTGTAAGAGTGTAGGGGTCCTTTCCTGCAGCCTTAAGTGCGTCCAACTTTTCAAGGCGCACGCGGTGCTGTTCGTCAAGCTGCGCACGAAGCTCCTCTTCGGTAAGCTCAACATTCTGCTCGTTATTTATATTATCTGCCATTGGTCTTATTACCTTTCCTGTTGTTTTCATAAGCAGCGGACAGGAGAATCGTCCCCGTTCCGCCATTTAAGCAATAGTACGGACTCAGATTATCACTCCTCGTCCTTTCTGATTTCCAGAATTTTAAATGCACACTTGCCCGATGGAGTATCAACCTCAACCTCATCGCCCACAGCGTGCCCCATAACAGCTGCGCCGATAGGGCTTTCGTCCGACATTTTTCCACTGTTTATATCAGCTTCCTTTGTGCCGACCATTTTAAACTCCATCTCCTCGTCCATTTCAATGTCAAGGATTTTGATGGTTGTTCCTATGCCGACTTTCTCAGTGGAAATATCGTCGTCGTCAATAATCTGAGCGTGAGCGAGAGTATGCTCGATTTCTGCGATTCTTGATTCAATAATAGCCTGCTCGTTCTTAGCCTCATCGTACTCACTGTTCTCAGACAAGTCACCGAACGAAAGGGCAACTTTAATTTTTTCTGCAACCTCACGGCGGCGAACGGATTTAAGTTCATCAAGTTCTTCTTTCAGCTTCTGTTCGCCCTTTCGGGTGAGTATCATGCTTGGTTTGTTCATAGTGTGTTCTCCTTTTTGTATTCAGTACATTTCCGAAAACGTTGCCGTTATCGGAAACAAATGTTATTCCGTTTCAGCAGTTTTCGTCAGCAGTATCTCTATCGCTTTGCTCAGTTGTGTATCCGACTCGCGGGTGAGATAATCTATCGACGTATCGGAAGGAAGCTCAACAATAAAATCCGGCTTCAGTCCAACTCCGTTATACTGCTCCGACTTTGCCGGTTTTATAGTGGCAACGGAAAATACAAACGCCGACCCATCGGACATCTGATAAGTGTTCTGCATTACAGCTTTTCCGTAAGTCTGTGTGCCAACCAGAAGTGCGCCCTGCTCATCACGCAGCGCCACCGCAAACAGTTCAGCCGCTGACGCTGTGCCGCCATCTACGAGTATTACCATTGGAATGTCAAGACATTCATCAGAGTCTGTTTCAATCAAAACTTTTGATGCGCCGTTTTTATATTCGGCAGTAGCAACAACTGTTGCAGGGATTATCCTGTTAAGCATAGGAGTAAGCGCCGATACAACACCGCCGCCATTCTGACGCAGATCGATAACCAATGCCTTTATATTTCTTGCGAGCAGCGAATCAAGCGACGTGCTGAACTGCTCAGCTGTTTTTCCGTTAAAAGTCGTTATGCGGATATATCCGATATTGTTTCCCAGCAGCTCATCTGTCACCGATTCAATATCAATCTGCTGACGGATAAGCGTAACAGATATCTGTTCGCTTCCTCTTACAATCTTAATCGAAAGCGTTGTGCCTATCTCTCCCGAAAGCCGCTCTTTTGCGTCGGAAATAGTCATAGCAAGCAAGCTTCTGCCGTCAATTTCAGTAATGATATCGCCCACCATCACGCCGTTTGACTGTGCGGAGCTGTTCTGATATACTTTTGTAACACGAAGATATCCGCTGCCGTTATCCTCAACCTCAAATCCTGCACCATTCACAACGCCGTTTACAGTCTGCTGCAGTTCATAATATGAATTTGCAGACTTGTAAGACGCATATCGGTCGCCGATACCACTTACATAACCGCTTATCATCGCAGCTTCAAGGTAATCGTCATCAATCTCGCCGATATAGTTCGCACGGACAGTCGTATCCATCTCGTGAATTTTTTTATATACTCCGGCATAAGTTTCGCCGCTGACTATTTTGGAATTATAAATCCTCAGCGATATTGTCCACGTCAGAACAAACGTAATCGCACAACCTATAGCAATAAGGCTTATTGCTATTCCAAGGGAAATTTTCTTGTTCACCTGATTAAAGCTGCCTCCCGTAAAAATCTTTTACTTTTTTTCTTAAATACACTGATACAGCTGCGCAGAGCAAACTGCGCAGCCAAAAAATATTCAGACTTTAAGATATCTTCCCATGCTTATAAGCGTTCCCACAGTTGCCACCAATGCACCCGTAACGCAGCAGGCAGCAAGCAAAATCCACCGCACACTGTCAAAGGGTATAAGATTTGTAAATCCGAACATCTGAAGCGTTGTGTTATCCACAAACAGTGAATAAACCGAATCGTATGCAAACCATGTTACGCCCCATGCAGCAGCGCCCGCCAGAACTCCTACGAAACAGCCCTCAACAAAGAACGGCAGTTTTATAAATCCGTCCGTAGCACCGACATATTTCATAATCGTAATCTCCGTGCGCCTTGAGAATACACTCGTTCTTATAGTATTCGACACTATGACTACACTTACGATTACCAGCACAGCAAGCACGCCTATTATAATAACAGAAAACGCACTGCGGATATCAACAAGAGCGCCTGCAAAGTCATATGGCGCCTTTACCTGCTCCACTCCATCAATACTTTGGATTGCGGTAACGGTAGCGCGTATCTGCGACAAATCCAGAACCCTCACCAGAAAAGTTTCGGGCATGGGATTGCTTTCCAGATAATCCAGCAGCTCCGCATACTCTGCCATATCCTCACGGAAATCGTTAAGAGCCGCTTCCTTTGAATAGTACTGCACATCAGTAAGATTGCTGTTATTCAGCAGCACCTCGTGAATATGCGATACAGTATCCTGCGTTGCACCCTCTTCAACATAAATTGTGATTTCGTTGGTTTCCTCGATATTAGTCATTACAACATCAAGGTTCAACAAAAGAAGAACAGCACAGCTTATCTGAAGCAGGCTTACCATCATAATTGAAAAGCTGGCGAACGACATTATGAAATTCTTCCATACAGAAGAAATTCCCTTCTTCACCAGATAGCTGACATTACTCGTCCTCATCGCTGCCTCCTATCATCTCATCATAGGTGATATGACCGTCAGCAATGTTTATGGTTCTGCCGCCGAAATATTTCACCAGATCGTGCTGGTGCGTAATCATTATAACGGTCGTACCGCAGCGGTTGATTTCCTTCAGCAGTCCTACCAATTCATACGAACGCTTTGGGTCAAGGTTTCCTGTAGGCTCGTCTACAATAAGAAGATTAGGGTCGTTTGCAAGAGCTCTTGCAATAGCGACTCTCTGCTGCTCACCGCCCGAAAGCTGATGAGTCCTTGTCTTAGCTTTATGCCCCAGTTCCACGAGATTAAGTACATAAGGCACTCTCTGACGGATAGTTTTCAGCGACTTGTCTGCAATTCTGAGTACGAATGCGACATTCTCATATACCGTATAATCCTGTATCAGTCTGAACTCCTGGAAAACCACTCCTATTGAACGGCGGAACTTTGCAATTCCTTTTCCTTTGAGCTTAGAGAGATTATAGCCGTTCACAAACACCCTGCCTGACGTCGGCACAATCTCACGCATCATCAATTTCATAAGCGTGGATTTTCCTGCGCCGCTCTCGCCCACGATAAAGACAAATTCCCCGTCATTTATCCGCAGGTTCACGTCCACCAGAGCGTCCACGCCGCTCGAATAGTGAACATTAACGTTTTTCATTTCTACCATTTAAAAATCCCCCAAAAATCTCCGTGATACGGTATGTCTGCCTATTCGTGCGTTTATCTGTCTGCGCAGCGCATATTCACACCATCACCACGAAGAACGCCGGAACGAACTTACCGCATTATGCAGTAAATTCAATGTGCCACTCGGATAATACACAGCGCCGTGCCGTTCGGAGAACAGAAAGGCACCTTTGCCGTTTTCGCAGCAACTCAGAACTTTGTCGGATTTGCCGCAAGATATTTTTTAACCATCAGCGCAATCTTGAAGATGATAGCGTGGTCAAACTCACGCAAATCAAGTCCGGTAAGCTTCTTGATTTTATCAAGACGATAAACCAGAGTATTGCGGTGAACGAACAACTTTCTTGATGTTTCAGAAACATTCAGACTGTTCTCAAAGAATTTCTGAATTGTAAACAGCGTTTCCTGATCAAGGCTCTCAATGGAATTTTTCTTAAATACTTCTCTCAGAAATGTTTCGCACAATGTAGTGGGCAGATGATAAATAAGACGTGCAATCCCCAGATTGTCGTAAGACACTATGTTCTTGCCTGTATCGAATACCTTTCCTACCTCAAGGGCGGTCTGAGCTTCCTTGAATGAGCGCGCAAGATCCTTCACTCCAACAACCGGCGTGCCTATTCCGACATTCACCTTGGTGAAGAACTCGCTGGAAAGAGTGTCGGAAATACTGCGGGCAAGCTTTTCAAGGTCTTTTACATCAATATTGTTCTTTACTTCCTTTACAAGCACGATATCATTCTCTGTGATATTGAAAACAAAATCCTTGTTCTTGTCAGGGAAGAGGTTTTGTATAACGTCATAGGCAGAAACATCATTTGACGCAATAACGCTTATCAGCAGAACGACCCTGCTTATATCGCCGTTGAAATGAAGCTCCCTTGCTTTTATGCTGATATCGCCGGGCAGTACATTATCAAGGATTATGTTCTTCACGAAATTGTTACGGTCGTATTTCTCATCGTAGTATTGCTTGATAGACGACAGAGAAATTGCAATTATCCCTGCATACTTTGACGCCTGTTCGTCTGTGCCTTCCACGAACACGGCATAATCAGGCTTGATGTGGATACCGAACGGCTTATAGGTGTAGCCGTCACGGATAAACACCTCGTGCGAGTCGCCAAGCTCTATCGAAAAGAAATCATTGCCGCCGCCGACTCTTGTAAGGTCGCTGCAAGCAACGATTGTTCCATTATCATCAATAACGCCGATAACTCTATTGACTGTATCCTTCATCTGATGGACAATTCCCTGAAAAAGTCTGTTTGACATCGTGTTTACCTCTTTCCCCAAATTTACAGAAATATTCGACTTCACCAAAATCTGATAAGCTATTCTTATTATACTAAAAAAGATTTAAAAAATCAAGTCTTTTTTATGCAATATGCAAAATTTTCTTAATTTTTTTTGTTATAGTTGCAAAAAAGTTATTTTTCCCTTGAAAAATCAGCGCCGTTGTATTATAATAAATGTTATATACCCACGTTTTTTTGAATAAATTGAAATCCAAGAGATAAAATTCAGCGTGGAAATTCATAATGCAAAGAGAGGCAGAACAAGATGAGTGAAAATAACGAGAAATTTTTTATTACCACCCCGATATATTATCCATCGGGCAATCCTCACATCGGACATTGCTACACAACCGTAGCATGTGATACTGTCGCACGCTTTCAGAGAATGAAGGGCAAGGACGTCATGTTCCTTACAGGCACCGATGAACACGGTCTTAAAATAGAGCAGAAAGCTAAGGATAAAGGTTGCACTCCCAAGGAATACGTTGACCCTATCGTTGACAACTTCAAGCGTCTGTGGGATACTATGGATATAAGCTATGACCGCTTTATCCGCACAACGGACGATTATCATGTAAAGACAGTACAGTCTGTATTCAGAAAGCTCTACGACAAGGGCTATATCTACAAGGGCGAGTATGTCGGAAAATACTGCACACCATGCGAGAGTTTCTGGACGGAAAGCCAGCTGAAAGATGGAAAATGCCCCGACTGCGGACGTGACGTTATTGATGCAAAAGAGGAAGCATACTTCCTCAGACTTTCGGATTTTGCGGAAAAGATTGAAAAATTCCTCACCGAAACGGACTATCTCTCTCCGAAATCCCGTGTAAACGAGATGGTAAACAACTTCATAAAGCCGGGACTTGAAGACCTGTGCGTTTCAAGGACCTCTTTCACATGGGGCGTACCTGTTGATTTTGACGAGGGTCACGTTGTTTATGTGTGGGTTGACGCTCTGACGAACTATATCAGCGCATTGGGATACGAAAACGGCCAATACAATGATTTTGACAAGTACTGGCCCGCAGATATGCATATGACGGCAAAGGAAATCGTGCGTTTCCACTCTATCGTCTGGCCCGCAATCCTTATGATGCTGGAGCTGCCGCTTCCTAAAAAGTTATACGGTCACGGCTGGATAAACTTCAACGGTCAGAAGATGTCAAAATCCATCGGCAACGTAATCGACCCGTTCGTACTTGCCGAGCGTTACGGCTCAGACGCAGTGCGTTATCAGATTTTGCGCGATATGCCGTATGGCTCAGACAGCAACTTCTCTAATGAGATTATGATAAACCGTATCAATACCGACCTTGCCAACGATTTCGGAAACCTCGTTTCCCGTACCGTAGCGATGGCAGATAAGTACTTCGGCGGCACACTTCCCACCGAACGCGAGGAGCAGCCGCTTGACAACGAGCTTATTAAAATGGCAAAGGCTCTCAAAGAACCCGTGTCTGCATATATTGAAGAAGCACGCTTGTCACAGGCACTTGAAGAAATCTTCAAAGTCGTTTCCAGAGCGAACAAGTATATTGACGAAACCGAACCGTGGGTTCTCGGCAAGAGCGAAGAGAAAAAAGCAAGACTTGCAAGCGTCCTTTACAATCTGCTTGAAACAATCAGAATATGTTCGGGACTGCTTTTCCCGTTCATGCCAAAGACCATGCCCGAAGTCTGGAAGCAGATCGGTGCTTCCGCTGAGAATACAGCTTATTCCGTACTGGGCGATTGGGGCATTCTTCCCGAAAACATCACAGTATGCAAGGGCGGTATCCTTTTCCCAAGAATTGACGCTGAAAAGGAGATCGACGAGCTTAACGCCCTGCTCACTCCTGCAAAGACAATCCGCGAGGACGAGGATCTTGACAAGGCAAACATTATAAGTATCGACCAATTCGCAGAAATCAGACTCAGAAGCGGCGAGATTACCGCCTGCGAGAAAATCCCGAAAGCGAAGAAGCTGCTGAAGCTTACCGTTGATGACGGCAGACAGGGCAGACAGATAGTATCGGGAATTGCAAAGTGGTATACTCCCGAAGAGCTGATTGGAAAGAAGATAGTTTTCGTTGCAAATCTTGCTCCTGCAAAACTCTGCGGCGAACTGTCCGAGGGTATGATTTTAGCTGCTGACGCAGGCGATGACGATGTAAGAGTGCTGTTCCTTGATAAGGATATTCCCAATGGTTCGACTATAAGATAATTGGTAAATTGGTAATTCGGACGGCTCATCGGAAATTATGAGCCGTCCCACAAACGCATCGACAATGAAAAGGGGGAAAGGGTATGGACATAAGCCGTATAGCCGATATCGGCACCGTAAGTCAGACAACGCTCACAAAATCCAGTGAACAGCGCACCGAGGGAAAAAGCAGCACACTTGCTGCTGAACACACCGACAGCTTTATACGCAAAGGCACAGTCTATACTCCTGCCTACACCCAAAAATCGGCGAAAAAACAAAACGCTGACCAGAACCTTCTCCAGCGCGAAGTCGCCGAAGATACTCTTGAAAAGATAAAAATTCAGGAAAACCCCGAAGCGTCGCAGCAAGTGCTTGTATCCCGCGGAGTAAGCCACATAATCCGAGCGATGTTTGTAAAGCAGGGCGAGGTGCTGACAGGCACTATTCCGAGCGTTGGAGCTGAAATGTACGCAGAGGAACTTTTAAAGCAGCTTCGCGCATTATACGGCAGCACTTCAGCAGAGGAGAACACTCCCGAATACTGGCAGCCCGATGAAACTGCGGCAAGGCTTCTGATGTTCTTTGACAGCGTGACAGTTGAAACTTCTGACAGACAGGCTTTTCTTGAAAGTGCTTTTACAAGCGCATTCAACGACACAGAACAGCTTTTCGGCGGACGTGGCAGACTTCCTCTTGAAAGCTATGAAACCAAAAAGCTGGTTATAGACGCTTATTTCGGGTAAATACAGCTCACAATAAGGTGACTTTTGTTATATGAAAATTTTTGATACGCACGCACATTACTTCAGAACGGATTTTGGAGAGAAACTTGATGATCTGCTTTTTGAACTCCCTCAGAAAGGCGTGGAGCGTGTTATGGCAGTAGGGTGTTCGCTTGAAGCAAGCCGTGAGCAGGCTGCTTTGGCAGCACGCTATGATTACATTTATGCGGCCGTGGGCATTCACCCCGAGGACGCAGCAGATCTCCCTGCTGACTGGCTTTTTCAGATACGTCAAATGATGTCGGAAGAAAAGGTCGTGGCAATCGGAGAAATCGGTCTTGATTATCACTTTGATGACGCACCCGAAAAGGAACTTCAAAAAGAAGTTTTTATGCGTCAGCTGGAGCTTGCAAAGGAACTGGACGTCCCCGTTATTATTCATTCACGGGACGCCTGCGCCGACACTATGGATATTTTAAGAGAGTATAAACCCCGTGGAGTAATGCACTGCTTTTCGTACAGTGCCGAAACCGCAGCAGAAGTGGTAAAACTCGGAATGTACATCGGCTTTACAGGGGTGCTTACTTTCAAGAACGCAAAGAAAGCAGTTTCGGCGTGTGCGCAAACTCCCACAGAACGGCTATTGCTTGAAACGGATTGCCCGTATATGGCACCCGAACCATTCAGAGGACGGCGCAGCGACAGCTCAATGATAGCATACACCGCTCAGAAGATGGCGGAAATAAAAGACGTTTCCACAGAGGAAATCATCAACATCACCAATGAAAACGGCAAACGGCTGTTTTTTGGATAAACGGCACGCCATACGGCGGCTGAATACTTTTTAATATGGAGGATAATATGGACGCAGACGGCAGTCGAAGTACAACTCAGCAGAACAATGATCACAAGGCAGCAAGATTTTTCCTTGCACCTCTCATCGGACTGGAGCGTGGGCTCTCCACGCTGCTGAAAAAAGCACTCGGTGCAAACTATGCCGATGTAACGGAGGACGAGGTGCGGGATCTGGTTGACGCACTCGCAAACGATGATGACGAGGACGGAATAGAAGAAAACTCCGCACAGATGATAAACAACATCTTCGAGTTTGACGGACTCACAGCGGCAGATGTTATGACCCACCGCACATCGATAGTAGGTGTAGATATCAACGAAATCACGCTGGACGACCTCATCTATCTGGCACTTGATATGGGATTTTCAAGAATACCTGTATACGAGGAGTCGATTGATAAGATAATAGGAATAATAGTCGTAAAAGATTTGCTCTGCCTTGTCGGAAAGACCGACCTGTCAGACTTTGACATCAAGGACTTTGTTCGTGACGTAAGCTTTATACCCGAAGCCTGCCCGTGTTCAGAAGTTTTCAGAAATCTGAATGCGCTTAAATCGGGAATGGCGGTTGTTGTGGACGAATATGGCGGCACAGCAGGAATAATAACGCTTGAGGACATAATCGAAGAAATAGTGGGCAGCATACAGGACGAATACGATGATGAAAAATCTGATATCGTGCGAATTGACGACAACTCATTCGAGGTATCCGGAGAAGCAGACCCCGACATGGTTTTCGGATTATTTGATGTAGAACTCCCCGAAGGGCACGATTATGAAACAATCTCAGGCTTTATCACCGACAAACTCGGATATATTCCGGAGGGCGGAGAACTTACACCGCCTGCGGTAGATTATGAGGGTGTTCATCTGGTAGTCCTGAACGTTGAGGAAAGAAACATACTTAAAGTACGGGTTACAAGGACAAACGTTGAGGAACAGGAAAAATGACTCTGAAAGAAAAGGCGGTTATTTCACTGCTTGCAGAGGAATATCCGGATGTAAAGTGCGCTCTTGATTATTCTGCGCCGCATGAACTTCTGATTGCGACAAGACTTTCGGCACAATGCACCGACAAAAGAGTTAATATGGTAACGCCTGAGCTGTTCAGAGAATTTCCGACAATATCGGCTTTTGCAGACGCTGATATAGAACAGGTTGAAAACATCGTCAAGCCGTGCGGACTGTATCACACCAAAGCAAAAGATATAGTATTGATGTGCCGTATGCTGTGTGACGAATATGACGGAGTTGTTCCGGATAGTATCGAAGAGCTTGTAAAGCTGCCCGGAGTCGGAAGAAAGACCGCCAATCTGATAGTCGGCGAATTGTACGGAAAACCTTGTATGGTGTGCGACACTCATGTTATACGGCTTACAAATAAGCTGGGACTTGCTAAAGGCAAGGACGCTGTTCAGGTAGAAAAACAGCTTCGAAAGATAATTCCACCCGAAGAAGGCTTGAAATTCTGCCACAGACTGGTACATCACGGAAGAGAAGTGTGTACGGCACGCCGTCCCGATTGTGCAGACTGTGTGCTAAGCGGACTTTGTAAGTCTGCCCAATCGCCCGATAAAAAGAAGTAAAAAATGCTCTCTGCCAATAACAGCAGAGAGCATTTTTGTCGTTATCCGTCGTATAGCTTATTCTTCCGTACCGAACTGACTTGGGTGTCTTGTGAAGAAGTCAACTCTGGGTTCGAGGAACTTCAGCTTGTGATCCTGTCCGTCCGTAAAATCGGAAATTGTATCGAATATTCTGTCCCAGCTCCAGAAATCCTTGTCAAGCTGCAAATATTCAAGCACCATTTCCGTACCCTTGGGCGCCATCGGGTGGAGCAGTACAGCGGCTGTTCTTATCGTGTGGAACACGTTGATAAGAGCGGTACGTCGAAGCTCGTTGTCGTCTGCCTTATCGGCGTCACCCAGAGCCTTCGCCATATACTTGCTGGCTTTTCTGATGTAGCTGTCGAGAACATATGTTGCCTGATGGAACTCGAAGCGGTACATAAACCGCTCGTAATCAAGAATTGCTTTCTTTGCGTCCGCAAGAATATTCTCCTCAACCTCGCCTACGGGCATCACTCCGTCAAAGTACTTCTGCGTTGTATAGAAGCAGGTGCGTATAATACGGTTGAACACGTTTGAAAGCAGGAAACCGTCCTTAACAACAGGGTCGGGATCTTCAGGGTTTGCAAGCGGATTGTAGGGCTTGGGCATAAAGCTTACGCTGCGCTGTCCGAGTCCCAGTCCCAGGAAGTGCATTCTCAGCTGTTCTGCGGTGTAATAATCCAGCAGATCCGCTGCCATAGGCGGCTTTACCGCACCGGAGCTTGAAGCCTTTTTATCAAGGAACAGAATGTGATTATTTGCGCACAATACGGGTAGCTGAAGCTCTCCGTCGGGAACGTCAACAGACGCTTCGCCCTCACGGATACCGAGGAACATTCCCATTTCAGCAACGCCGTAAAAATAAATGTTATCCGCTCCGATAAACTGATAAACCTGTGCGTCCTTGCTGCACCAGAAATCTTTCCAGTCCTCGCGTTTTTTTCCACGGTTTTCAAGAGCCGCCTGTGTAAACGAAATAGGCGCCCACAACGATTCGGGCCATACCCAGATAGTCAGCGGATCTTCTCCCTCAAGCACGGGTGCAGGCACGCCCCACTCGATGTTGCCCGTAAGTCTGAACGGAACAAGCGTCTTGCCTGTACGGTAGCGTATTCCGTTTGCGGAAAGCACTGCGCAAGCCTCGTTCATCTCGTCCAGCGTCTTGAATGTAATAGTAAACGACGGTTTTTTCTTCTCCTCGATAAACTCGTGAGCGGGCAGCTTGTCCTTTACGGAATTGTAGTTGTCAAGCAGCTCGTTCTTGATGTGGATAACGGGGTCTGCAAGGAACTCCGTTATTGTAGAGCTTACGAGTTTTCGCACGTTCTTCTGTGAAGAAATCTTCTGAGCGTATTCTTTAAGCAGCGATGAGCAGGACGGAAGATCGAAATACCAGTTCTCAACATCACGCATTACGGGAGTTTCGCCCGTAAGCGTGCTTTTGGGGTCGATAAGGTTTTCGGGCATATACTGATGTCCCAGATCGCACTCGTCTGCATATCCCTTTTCGCTTTGGCAGCCGTCTACGGGACATTTTCCTATTACCTGACGTCCGTTGAGGAAACAACCGGCCTTTTCGTCATAAAACTGCTTTGTAACAATCTTTTTAAGATGTCCGTTCTTATAAAGCTTTCTGATAAACCAGTCGGATACCTCGTTATGGATTTCGGCGGTTCTGCCAAGTCCCGACGCTCCGAACACATCAAGGCTTATCATATAGTTATCGAGAGTATCTTTTTGTGCGGTATGGTTTTCCATTACAAAGTCACGGATATCGCCCTTGAAGCCCTGTTCCTCGCACAGCTTGCGATAGCTCTCGGCGATAGGCGAACCGTAACAGTCTGTGCCAGATACGAAAATAACGTTCTCCTCGCCTATCCTGTCGCGTAAAAAGCGTGCGTAAACGTCCGCAAACACAAACACTCCGCCAATGTGTCCGAAGTGAAGCTTTTTGTTTCCGTAAGGCATACCGCCTGTTACTACCGCGCGGCGTGGAAATTCGGGACGAGGAATTTCACGCTTTATGTTCTTTTCGTCACTCATTATATTAAAGTTCCTTTCGTTTTCAAATCAATAATGCCACAATAGCTAACTCTTATTGTACCACAATTCAAAGGAAAAATCAAGGTGTTTTACAAGTATAATTGACATTCAACCAAAACTGTGATACAATTATAAAAGAAAAACCTAAAGGGGGAAATCCTATGTCAACTTCGCAGAGCTTTGACGCTTATGTTGTTTATTTATATATAGTAATGGGACTGCCGATAAAGGAAATCGCCGAACATCAGGGTATATCCAAAGACGAAGTATCGCAGATAATCAGAAGCTACGGCTTTAATTACCGCACAGGATACGGTGCAGGGCAGCATTTCAAGGCATATCCGAAAGGCAAGACCTTTCTGCTGAAAAGCGGAAAGAAGATAGAGCTTGACCTTACTCAGGAGTTTATTGAACTGTATGTACAAAGCGGCAATTTTTACGACAACTCGTTCGAGGATTACCTCAACCGCTATTTTACGCCAAAAGAAACGCCCAAAGCAGACCACAAAAAAGCCTCCCGAAACACTGGGCCCAAATCCGAAAAAGACGTTCAGAAAACGGAAGCTCCAAAACCAGTCCGAGAGAAAAAGCCGCTCAATCCCAAGGCAAAACTGCTGCTGAAAATTCTCTGCGGAATAGTCTGTACAGCACTTGTGGTCTTGCTTTTGCGGAAAAGCGGCTGTATTAAATTCAAAGAAGTATCCTGTGCAGGAAAACCTCCATCATTCAGCAATGCTGGCAGTGATGAAGCGATATTTGACCTTTACTTCAGCGCATTGGACAGCACAGAACTCAATTCGCCGATTGCTGTGTTGTTTGACGAGAAAGAATGCGGTACAATAAAATTCGCAGAGTCAGATAATGTTCATATTACGGCAAGAGGCAGCGCAGGCACTCATTCTATTGGGATTTCCATTGACGGCGAGAAATCCAACCTTCTTTCGGCTGATTTTAATTCAAACTCCGTTATGTATATAGTAGTATCGCTTGAAAGCGGAAAGCCGCATATCAGCCTTACCGACAAATGATCTGAAAAACAGCCGCAGTCCTTTCGGACTGCGGCTGATTTATATTTATAGTATCTTTTCAAGCAGTTTTACAATAATCCTGTAATATTGCACATCGCTGACATTCCATGTACATTTACTGCTGACCATTTCAAGACTTAGTATATACTGCTTCCCACTGTCAGCATTGATTACATACTGCTGAATGGACTGCATTCCCAGTTCCTTTAGAATTCTGAAAACTTCGGGAGCGCGCTGCTTAAAATGCTCAACGTTGTTTATCAGCATATACCCGTCTTTATATTCTCTTGTAAGGCTCTCGTCATAGAGATAACGGATAGTTTTTCGGATAACGTCAAACGAGAAATGACCTTCGCCCTCCTGCGCTTTGAGAAACCTGTCCGTCTTATTGTATAAAACCACACGATCGACAGTAAAATACTTCTTGATATCAAGCAGTACAGTTTCAGGTTCGGGGACTTTTCCACAGATAATATCATCGGCAAGATTGCACACATACTTGCTCTTGTCAAGATTGACCTTTTCAAATCCGTTTTTGAGCAGTTCTTCCACAGGTCCGTGCTTTGCGGCGTTATAGACAATGTATCTGTCTTTTCCTTTATCCTTTGCACGATAAAGGAACGTATCAGCAAGCTTGAACATATCTTCAAAACTGCCGTTATAATCATCGGGGAATACAGAACAACCCGTTGAAAGCGTTATATTTATGCCGTTTCTTCTAAACTCCGCAAACTCCATAGCCATCGAGCTTTGCATACCCATAAGCGTAAAACGGATATCGAAAATATCGTCGAAATTGTCGTAAACCACGAAAAACTCATCGCCGCCTATGCGTCCTACATGACCCAGACCTGCGCAGGATCTTTTCAGAATGCTTGCAATCTTGCACAGCACTCTGTCACCCTCCTGATGCCCGTAGTTGTCGTTTATCATCTTGAAGTTATCGACATCGATTATGGCGATAGCCGTTCTTTGATGGCGTTCGTCTATTCGCTTCTTTGCGTAATCCGCAATATTGTTCTTGAGAATTACGCCCGTAAGCTGGTCGTACATACTAAGCTGCGCCAATGGCATACTCTGTCCGCCCATACGTCCGATAGCTGCGATATACTCGCCCTTAACATATATAGCAGTCCCTGTGAAATCAAGATTTACACCGTCCGCAGCACGGGTAACGGTATTGGTAAAGCAGCGCGTTCCTGATTTTACCGCTCTTATGAACTTCTCAAACTCCTCGTATGAGTTCTCGGTAAGCTTTGTCTTGGCGTCTACTTCAAACTTCTCAAGAGAAGCGGAATAAATCCCGTCAGAAGCAGGATTTCTTGCGACAGTAAAACTGTCGGTTTTGGCATTGTAATAATAAATAATATCGCTGTGCTGAGCAATAAGAGCCTGATTTTCGCGTGCCGTCATTTTCTTTTCGCTGAAAACATCATACAAAGCGTCAATCTCGCAAAATTGCATTTCAATAACATTGCTGTTTTCGGTAGGGAAAATCCTGCACACCATTTCAAGAGGTTTGTTGTCAGGGTCAGCCACAGTAATTGTGAATGCTTTATTGTAAAGGCAGCCATTTATATGTTCCTCAAGGACCTGTTTTGAATTGCCCATAAGCAGAGCATCAAGAGGAACATAAAACCTGTTCTTGAGCAATGCAAATGTTGCGGTATCCGACATTTCAAAATCATAACAATTCTTATCAAACCTTAATATTCCAACCTGACGTTTAAAATTAAAACTCATATTGCTCAACACCTCTTATCTTTTCAAGGATACACCGCATATAGCCGTAAGGTGATCTTTGTACGGTGCCGCCTTAGCTTAGAATCAATATATAAACGCCAAACCATGCAAAACTTGTTTCGGTTATGCGGCGTGTGTTTATTATAACATATTATTCATAAAATTTCAAGTGGTTTTTGACGTACTAAAAGTACGCTGTGAGACTTTGCGCAGGCACTGCCCAATATCACATCAAATGGTTCGGCGGCTGCCTTTTCACTGTCTGCATAAACTTCAAATTCTCCGTCAATCGAAATTGCCGCAGTGCTGTCAGTCGGGTTTACCAGAAGAAGAAAACCGCCTGCTCTCATACAGAATGCGCCGCCGTCCAAGTCAGTAAAGCTGACCTTGCGGCGGATTTCTTCTCCAGAACTCAGTCCGAACTCCCCAAAACGCTTTCGTATTGCAATAAGTCCCTTGTAATAATCGGCAGTTTTTCGGTTTTGCGACAGCATATCCCACTTTATCGAATTAACGCTGTCGGGGGAGTTATAACTGTTGTGATTTCCGCCCTTCGACCGCATAAACTCCTGACCCAACGCAATAAAGGGTATTCCCTGCGACAGGAAAATCAAAGCCGCTCCCAAGCGGTTTACGGCTGCACGTTCTTCGGGAGAACTGTCGGGCATTGAAATATCCAGTTTATCGGCAAAGGTGAGGTTGTCGTGACACTCAACATAGTTTATTCGCTGCAAGGGATTATCGCTAAGGCAGTATTCGCTTTCCCTTTGGTTGTCGGGGTGATACACACCACCCACAAGAACGCATTTCATAAGTTCTGAATTTTCCAAAGGTTTGCCATTGATATAGCCGCAGTCCTCGTCCAAAAAAACCGAACCCTTTGCGCAGTCACGGAATTCGTCCGAAAACATCGAAAAATCGGGCAGCTTTCCGATATTTGAAATCACACCTCTGCGGCTTTCGGGCAGCGGAGTATCACCGCCTGTCCACCCCTCTCCATACAGCAGAATATCGGGATTTATAGCTTTCAGCCGCTTTGCGCAATATTCAAGCGTAGCAATATCCGTAAGCCCCATAAGGTCAAACCTGAACCCGTCAACGTGATATTCCTCCACCCAGTGGCACAAGCAGTCTGCAATAAATTTCCGAGCCATAATCCGCTCGCTTGCAAACTCGTTTCCGCAGCCCGAACCATTCGACAAGCCGCCGTTTTGATAGTGACGGAAATAATAGTCGGGAAAAATCGCATTGAACGAGGATTTTTCCACATCATAAACGTGATTGAACACCACGTCCATAACCACTGCGATATTCCGTTTGTGGAGTGCGTTTATAAGCGACTTGAACTCTTTTATCCGTGAAAATCCGTCATAGGGATCGGAAGAATACGTTCCTTCGGGGAAAAAGTAGTTCTGAGGGTCGTAACCCCAGTTGTAATCGGGATTGTAAGCGTACTCGTCCACGCTTGCAAAGTCGGCGACAGGCAGTAAGTGGACGTGCGTAATTCCAAGCTCTTCCAGATAATCCAGTCCCACAGCGTCGCCAAAGCGATTTTTAATTCCGCTTTCGGTAAAGGCTGAGAACTTTCCACGGATTGAAAAATTTCCGCTCTCGTCCGCCGAAAAATCACGGATATGCACCTCGCAGATAATCGCCTCATCTTTCGGAACAGCCTTAAACGGCACAAATGAAATATCGGCAAGTGACGGGTCGTACACCATTCCACGCACGCCGTTCACACCGCCGCTTTTTGCGTAAATATCAATCGTTTCTTTTTCCATGCCGTCTATTGAAACAGAATATGTATAATACACACCGCTGAGATTTCCGGTAACCGCACATTCCCACAGCCCGTTTTCGCAGGACATCTCCGCAGTGAGATACGGCTCTTGTGTGATACAATCGGTATAAAGATTAAGCGTTATGCGCTCCGCCACGGGCGACCACACACGGAATAAGGTGCTTTCTATGCTCCATATCGCTCCGAGCGGCTTATCCACAGCGCATTGTTTGTCAACATATGTAAAATTTCGGATTTTATCATAATTTTTTAATTTGGTCAACTTGGTTAGTTTGGTCATTTTCAGAATTTACCTTTCATTATTCGGCATTTTGGAAACACAATATCTATTACACACGTTATTGTGATTTTACCGAAAGGAGTTTTTTCTTTGAATATTTCAAATCAGGAATACGGCACGCTTGCCAAACGTCATTCGCCGCCGTCCGCTATGTACAAGACATTACCTATGGCTTTCGTAATAGGCGGCGGAATATGCGTTCTCGGTGAAACGCTGCTGAACCTTTATCAATATTTCGGACTGGACGAGGAAACATCGGGAATGTGGACTTCCATCTCGCTGATTTTCCTGTCGGCACTCCTCACAGGTCTTAAGCTGTACGACCGCATAGCACAAGTCGCAGGCGCAGGTACGCTTGTACCGATTACGGGCTTTGCAAACTCGGTGGTATCTCCTGCGCTCGACTTCAAAAGCGAGGGATTTGTACTGGGACTGGGTGCGAAAATGTTCGTTATAGCAGGTCCTGTACTGGTGTACGGAATTTCAGCTTCAATTATATACGGAATAATTTATTATATCTATACGCTGTTTCAGGGGGTGATGTAATGGCTTTCTGCGAAGGGAAAACCTTTAATTTCAGCAATGCTTCTATAAAGTCCTTTGCGGCAGTAGTCGGAAAAATTGAGGGGCAAGGTCCGTTCGGCAGCGAATTTGACGAAATTATCCCCGACAACAAGGGCGGCACGGACACTTGGGAACAAGCCGAAGCACTCTTTCAGCGCAAGTCGCTGAAATGCGCTATGGACAAAGCAAAATTGCTTCCCGAAAATATGGACCTGATTTTCGCAGGCGACCTGTTGAACCAATGCACAGGCTCGTCTTATGGACTAAAGGATTATTATATCCCGTTTCTCGGAATATACGGTGCCTGCTCGACATTTGCGCAAGGACTGCTGCTTGCAGCCTGTATGGTGAACGCAGGGTATGTGGATAATGCCGCCGCTGTTACTTCTTCGCACTTCTCTTCGGCAGAGCGGCAGTTCAGATTTCCGCTGAACTACGGTGGAGTACGCACTCCCACTGCTCAGTGGACGGCTACCGCATCGGGAGCGGCTATCGTGGACAGCTCCCCAAAGCCGCCGTTTATCCGCCGTGCAACCGTCGGCAAAATACAGGACATGGGAATAAGCGACCTCAACAATATGGGAGCGGCAATGGCAGGTGCGGCATACGACACTATTTCCCGTCATCTGCGGCACACAGCCACTTCTCCCGAAAGCTATGACGCTATTATCACGGGCGATCTGGGGCAGGTGGGAAGCGAAATGCTGTACGAATTGTTCGCCCGTGACGGAATAAACCTTGAACCTATCCACAAGGACTGCGGACTGCTCTTGTACGACCGTGAAAAGCAGGACGTTCACGCAGGCGGTTCGGGGTGCGGCTGTTCAGCTTCTATGATGTGCGGCTACTTTTTAAAGCGCGTTCAGAATGGCGACCTCAAACGCATTCTTTACGTTGCAACAGGTGCGCTGATGTCGCCGACTATTGTTCAGCAGGGAAGCGCTATTCCCGGAATTGCACACGCAGTAGAAATCACAGCACAATAAGGAGGAACGCAAATGGGAACTTTTACCGATTACCTCTGGGCGTTCGTAATCGGCGGCGCAATCTGCGTTGTAGGGCAGCTGCTGATAGACCTTACAAAGCTCACGCCAGCCAGAATACTCACGTCCTATGTCGTAGCAGGAGTAGCACTCGGTGCAGTTGGTATCTACAAGCCGATCGTTGAATTTGCAGGGGGCGGTGCAACGGTGCCGCTGACGGGATTTGGTTATCTGCTATCCAAAAACGTTCGTGAAGCGATTGACGAAAAAGGCTTGGTCGGAGTATTCACAGGCGGCTTTACGGGAGCGGCGGCAGGCGTTGCGGCAGCTATTTTCTTCGGATTGCTGGCGGCTCTTATATTCAAAAGCGGCAGTAAGATCAACGAAAACGGCTGACGAACTCAGGCGAAAGGCTGTGACACGGAC
>CAZTRH010000003.1:0-28959 GCA_964616605.1 uncultured Ruminococcus sp. | reverse complement strand
GTCACAGCAGTTGCAGTTAAGCGCGCTGCACGGACGCAGCGTGCCAAAAGCAACAGGCTGTGACACGGACGTCACAGCAGTTGCAGTTAAGCGCGCTGCACGGACGCAGCGTGCCAAAAGCAACATGCGACAGGGGACTGTCAACAGCACAGTCCCCTTGCTGTTTAATCCTCTTCTCCAATAATAAATGCTCTGAGCTGTGAGGCATTCTCTGCAAGAAATGTGGGATTGTACTGCGACAATTCCTCCTTTGAGCGAAATCCCCACAGCACTCCGCACACGTCAAAGCCTGCGTTTTTCGCAGTCTGCATATCAACGCTGCTATCACCGACATAAAGCGGTTTACAGCCGTCTTTGAAATACTTTTCCGCAAGATAAACCGCTGCGTCGGGGGAGGGTTTTCTCGGGAAACGTCCGCTGTCGGCACATAATTCTGTTATCAATTCCCCGAAAAAGTCCCGTATAAGCTGTTCCGAGTACTTATGCTGCTTGTTCGTGTTGCAAAGAACGGTTATTCCACGGCTTTTAAGCTCGACCAGAAGACGGGTTATTCCGTCATAAGGCGCAGTACGGTCTGCCTTGTGGTCGGCATAGTATTCGGAAAACAGTGTGTGAACACGCTCTGCTTCGCTGTCGCTTGCGTTTTCGGGGAGCATTCTTCTTATGAGATTGGGAATACCGTTTCCGACAAACGTTTTAAAACGCTCTTCCGGGTGAGTAGGATAGCCTGCTGATTTCAGAGCGTAATTTCCTGCGTCCGCAAGGTCGCCCAATGTGTTGAGCAGCGTTCCGTCAAGGTCAAAAATCACGGGATTATACATGGTTTCGCACTTCCGTTTCAATAAATATGGCAGTACATAAAAGAAAAGCACCGTCTGAATTTATTATACTGTATAAGCAATCTTATGTCAACCATTTTTGGCGAAAGCTGCTAAGCCTTTTCTATATTTGCAAAGCAGTTGACAAAACTATTTTATTATGATAAAACGAAAAAACTCCCGAAGGGTGGTTAGTATGGTTGTACAACACAATATGGCGGCAATAAACGCAAATAATATTCTCGGTGGGAAAACAGCCAATGTCAGGAAGTCAGCTGAAAAGCTGTCTTCGGGATACCGCATAAATCGTTCCGCAGACAACGCAGCAGGACTGGCTGTTTCCGAGAAAATGCGTTCTATAATCCGTGGCATAAAGCAAGCTATCCGCAATTCGCAGGACGGCGTTTCACTTGTGCAGACGTTTGAAAGCACACTGGGAGAAACCGTTTCTATAATCCATCGTATGAAAGACCTTGCGGATACCGACTTCAACGGAGTTGTTATGCTTAACGGCGGCGCAATGGCAGACGGATTTACATTTTTCACCGAGGACGGCGGCGTTATGTGGCTTACTCCGTCAGAAGCGGGATTTCCCGATGACGGTTTGGTAAGTACGTTTCAGGAAGTAGAAGGATTTCCTGAGATTGAGATGTCTATTGAACTTCTGCCCGAAGCTAAAAAGCAGCTTGTCACCGACAAAGAACTTATGAAGGCTTCGGAAGCGCTGAACAAAGTCAGCGTGCGGTCGTTTTACAACCATGGTATTCCCAAATTCAGCCTTGTTGACGCGGACGAGGTGTGGGCAGACAAAATCTCAATCCGAACAGAGGGACGCAAAGCAATTATAAGCGTTGCGACATCGAAAAGCGGGCTGCTTGACGTTGCAGAAGTATCGTCAACGGAGCCTGCGCACTATGCTTCAACTTCGGCAACGGGACGTTGGGTGTATCAGTCTGTCGCAACAGGCTCAATCGTCAGTACTTCCAACGCTTACGCTCAAGAAACGACGCTTTTGATTTGACCAGATGGATCGAATCGTATGCCAATTCCGCCACCGCAACCGAATCGCAAATTCGTGATACCGATATGGCTCCGGAAATGATGAATTTCACAAAGGAGAATATCCTCTCGCAAACGGCACAAGCAATGCTCTCGCAGTCTGTAAGACAGCCCGAAAGCGTTTTGCAGCTTTTAAGTTAAACGCAGGACTTCGTCTGTCGTTTAACAGATGGTAGTTTTTTCAACAAACCGACGCGCGGGATTTCACCCGTGCATTTTTTTGTTTAAACCTATAATACATATTGCCGAGTGCAAATCCGGCTTTTTTTCGACATTTTTCACAAAAGCACTTGACAAAAAAAAAAAATAGTATAATTATTATAAAGGATTGATTACATACAGGATTTTCAGACTGAAAAATAAACAGCCTGAATTTTATGTGCTATTTTCGGAGGTTTTATTATGGTGCAAACAGAAAAGAAACGAAATCTGTCCGCAATTGACGAGTACATCAACAGAGTTTACACAATGGTCTTGCTGCTCGTTCCGGGTGCTTGCGAATGTGCAGGACTGCTGTACACATTCTCCAAAATAATGGGGTGGATTCCCTCTGTCAGCTGGACGGCTCTGATAGTCTTCGATATCACCTGCCTGCTGTATCTTGCGATTGGCATTTTCTTTATCAAAACAGGAAAAAAAGACGGACTTGTAAAGCCTGCAAGCCTTACGGCCGGAAAACTGTTTCTGGCAATAATAATGCTTATACAGTTCAACTTCATCGTTTATATGATTCCTGCAACGGATTTCTGGGGATTTGCATTCTTCTTCGTAATACTTACGTCATTCTTCCTCGACTGGAAAATAGTTGCGCTTACTGCCGTTGAAATCGGCGGTTCGGTAGTCGTATCGTGGTTTCTGAAAGGCGATATCCACCTGCCAGCAAAAAATGATTATTTCATAATCAATATGCTCGACAGAGTAGTGTGCCTTATGCTGTCGCTTGTGGCTATCGTGCTGCTGACGATGTTTATAGGAAAGTTCCTTGTAAACGCAAAGAAGGACGAAATGACACGCAATATCGAACAGGTGCAAAGCGTCCTTGCGGCGGTTCAGTCGCTGTCAGAAAACCTGTCAAGCGCAGGCTCGTCACTTTCGCAGATTTCTGAAAGCGAGAGTGCGTCCGCCGAAGAAATGGCTGCAACAAGCGTCCGACTTCTCGAAAACAGCAACATCTTGAGCCAGAAAACCAACGAAAGTATGGCGAACCTTACTGAACTCAACAATTGGGAGAGCGTGGTTTCCGAAAACGTTGCAAAGGTAGAAAGCGCCTCTGAAAATCTGCTTGGAAAGTCCGCAGAGAACGAAAAACTGCTCAACGACCTTAGCAGCGTAAACGCTGAAGTTTCCGAATCTATGAAAGCGTCAACGGAAATCGCTGTCAAGCTATCCGACGCAGTAAAGGAAATCGGCTCTACGCTGAAACTGATAAGCGATATTTCTTCGTCTACCAACATACTCTCCATCAATGCCTCTATCGAAGCCGCAAGAGCAGGCGCAGCTGGCAAGGGTTTTGCCGTTGTCGCTACGGAAGTCGGAAAGCTGGCAAACGATACGCAGAAGTCACTGAAAATTGTCGAGGAAGTAATAAACCGCGTCCAGAACAACGTTCACGAAATCACCGCACAGGTTCAGGAGAACTCTGTTAAACTTGAAACACAGAACGGATATTTCTCAGAAGTGTTCTCGTTTATGCGTGATATGACAAATCTGCTTGGCGAATCGGGAACGGCAATCGACGCTATGGGTGAAGCTCACGCAAAGCAAGCCGAAGTAATCAGAAAGACCGTTCAGATAAATCAGGATATTGCCGACAGCATACGCACCGAAAACGAGCAGTTCGGCTCTATCAACGAAATGGCAGAAAGCAACGCAAACAATATGACCGAGCTTACCGCACAAGCTGAAGCGATAAACGCTATGGTCGAGAATATGGCAGAGCTTTTAAGCTCCAACGGATAACAGCCGGAATTTTTCCTTGCCCCACGTCAAAAGCGTGGGGTATTGCCATTTTTTTGAAAAAATACTTTACTTTTTTGTGATAATGTGCTATAATAATTCAAAGGAATTTAAATTTCCTCACATATACAAAACCAAAAATGTTGGGAGGAATTGTTTTGGAACTTAAAAATCTTATTTCTGACGGCGAAAAGGTTCAGGTGTACGAGTCGGACGGGAAATGTATAAAGGTTTTCAAGGACGAAAACGAGCCGAAAAGCGTTGTAATGTACGAAGCTCTCGTGCATACTCGTGTTGAGGAAACAGGTTTCGCAAGAATACCATCTCTTGAAAGCGTGGAACAGGTAAACGGAAAATGGTGCATCGTGTATGAGCACGTCAGAGGCAGAAATCTCAATGAGCTGATACAGGAAAACCCCTCGATGAAGCTGGATTTTCTTGAGAAAATGGCTGATATCCATATGGAAATAAACGCTCTGCCGTGCGTAAAAATGAGCAGCCAGCAGGATTATTTCAAGCGTGCTATCCAGTCGCTTGATATGATAGACGATGTAAAAAAGCACGAGCTGCTTACACGATTGTCAAAGCTGTCCGTGCAGAAGAAGCTCTGTCACGGCGACTTTACTTCCGAGAATATCATAGTCGGCGAAAACGGTGAGATGTACGTTGTGGACTGGCTGCGTGCAAAGCAGGGAACACCTGCCGCAGACGTTGCAAAAACCTATCTCGGATTTTGCATCAGACACCGCACCGAAAGCGCAGAACAATATCTCAGGATTTACTGCCGCAAAACGGGACTTGATGCAAACGTGGTTTACGACTGGCTGCCTGTCGTTGCGGCTTCACAGCTGAAATTCAGACAACCGAAAGAACGTGAGCTGTTACTCACATGGATTGACCTTACAGATTATTAAGGCTTTCCCGTGTTTTAAATATCCAAATATACAAAAGAAACGGAGGACAAACCCATGTCAAAGAAGACAAACAAGACAACTGCAAAAAAGAATGAGCCTGTAAAGGCTGCCCCCAAGGCAGAAGCTGCCCCCAAGACAGAAGCTGCCCCCAAGGCAGAAGCTGCCCCCAAGACAGAGGAAACAAAGCCTGCTGCAAAGACCGCCGCTAAAGCAGAAAAGCCCGTCAAGACTGCAAGCACTCCAGCAACATTTGACGCTATCTGGAAGATGGTGGAGCAGACCGCAAAGGATTACAACAAGCCTGCACCCGATTATTTCCTCGCAGTACAGGTAAACCTCACAGGCGACAACGGCGGCACATTCTACATAGCACTCAGAAACGGCAATATTGACGTTGCACCGTATGATTACCACGACCGTTCCTGCGGTATTACGATCAGTCCCGAGGATTTCCTGAAGCTTATGGACGGCAAGCTTGACGCTGTTGCTGCGTTTATGACAGGCAAGCTGAAGATTGACGGCAGCAAGGAAAAGGCTCTGGAATTTTCAAAGATTGTCAAGGATAACAAGAAGTAATAACAAATCCCCTCTGCGAAAGAGGGGATTATTGTTATCAGAAAAGCAAATTAAAATCGGGAAGTTCGTCCAGCGTAATTGTTTTCGAATGATTATAAAAATTCTTCATTTTCTGAACAGAGTTGTACTCCTCCGACAATGCACCCTCAGAGTTCAGAGTGTAACTGCCGCTTTCGGGTGCCGCCCACAGCCATACAGCGTTGTCACGGAACATATAGTCGATATTCGGCAGAACATCGCACGCCGTCACTGCCATTGGGCGGCGATGCGGCGAGTTCTCCGCAAGCGCTGAAAATCTTCCTGCATACGAGTAATCGTTCGACTCATAAAAACTCTGACCTATGATATCGGTATATCCTTCGGGGAAGTAATTCATATCACTGCCGTTCCACACCCACACTATGCACTTCAGTTTGTGATAATTGCACATTCTCTTGAACACAAGTTCCCAGAGCGTCTTATACAGCTCGGAGTCGCCGCCCCACCAGTATCTGCCTATATCGCCGTCGGGGAGCGGTGCGAACAGGATTGTCTGTCCTTGCTCGTCAAACAGCTTGAAAATCGCAGCCAGCTTGTCGATATCGTTTATCATTGCCGCAAGTTCAGTTGAGATATAACCATTAGTCAGCAGTGCGTCAAGTTCCGCTTCACCAAGCATTGCGGCATTTTCAGCCGTCTGGTTTCTGAACAGGTCGGTTGTGTTCATATCGCCTGCTTCAACGCCACGGATATAATTCGGGGAGAACCAATGCCATGTGTACATCTGAAGTCCGCCCTTTTTCAGCCATTCCAGAGCAAGGCGGGTTTCTTCTTTGGTACGCTCGGTATTTTCATCATCGCTTAACATGGCGTATGCAATCTCGCTTGAACGAATGGCAGGATACCGTCCCGTTGCGTTATAAACAGCGTCTATTTCCGCATTCGCAGCAGGGGAGGTGTTCTGCGCCGTCAGAACGGATATCCCATAAATTTCCGTAAGATATCTTACCACATTCGCCGTATGCACGGACGCATATGTAGACACGCACCCGGAAGTTACATCGTAATACAGTTCTGATACAGTTCCCGAATTTTCAGCAATGATAAAATCAATATCCGCACTGCCCTCGTCAACGGTAAACTTCAGAATATTCTGACCTGCTTCCAGATAAATATTGTCTATTGAGATATACTCAAACTTGTACTCGGGCGTTTCTTCGGTCTGCTCGTATTTCGGAACATAGTAATCACCGCACTTAGCGCCCATCACTTCCAGAGAAACAGACGCGCCCTCATCAGAGCGTACAGCAAGTATTATGCTGTAATGCTGAGTGGTATTGACATTGACAATATGCGTAAGCGTGCCGCCTTTTTTTAGCTTGATAAATCCCGTTCCGTTAAAATCGCCCACATTGCTGAACACACCGTCATATACACCGCTTTCAGCGCCAAGAATTACTCTGAAATTCTGCTCATAAGAGTAAAACTCGTTTACAGAAATCTCATTGTACGACATCTTTGTCGATGACGACATTGCAGGCTCGCTGTCAGCAAGCGAACTGCTTCCCATCTGCTTATCGGGAATTGCCGTGCAGCCGCACAGCATTGAAACAGCCAATGCCATTCCAAGAAAACCTATTCGTTTTTTCATTCGCTAAAACCTTATTCTATAACTATTATATCACCGCTGTGTATCACTTCGTCAAGGCGTGCTATCTTGCCGTTTACCGTAACAGTGGCTGCACTCTTTAGCAAGTCTGTAGGATTGTCGGAAAATGCCGCCGCTATATCAAGGAAAATCGGAGGCTTTCCGTCCGCTCTTACAGGGAACACGGTCTGAATGCCGTTTATTGTTATGACAGGGCTTTCCGTTGGCGAACTGTCCGCATTATTTTCAGAATGAACGTCTGCGGAAGTGTTCTGAGCTGCGATATTTGCAGAAACGTCTGTAATTTTGTCGTTGTCCGCATTTTCCTCATTTTTCTCGGCAGTGTTCGTGTCACCGTAATCCTGCCTGATGACATCGCCGCTTCTGAGAATGTAATCCTCACTCTGCGGTTCTCCATTCACGGTGAATTTTCCGTCTGCGGACTGCGCTTTCGCAAGCTCTCCCAGAGTGCGGATATTAACCATTGAAATGACATCGCCGTCCTTTATTCTATGGTCGGTTGTGATCTCCTTGTCGTTCACCAGAATATAGCAGCCTGCACGCAGCTTTCTTCCGAGAAGCGTAACAGTCACTGATTTCACTGCGGAAAAATCGTAATAATCCGATAATCTCGCCGTTGCGTCCGCGCCCTTATGAGCAGGTTCGACATTGATTTCATCGCCTTTTTTTACGATTGTATTCAGTGACGCAAGCGACCCGTTTACCATAATTTCAGCAGGCTTTGCCGGGGCGCCCCTGAGAACTTTTTTCTCACCCGATACAGTAAAGCCCAGACCTTTGCCTGCCCCTGCAATAAGGTGTTCAGGCTTGATTTTTGCAAAAGGCAGCAGCTCAAATACAGTAAGCCTTGTTGTGTCGGGCGCACGGTATTTGCGTCCGTTAATTGTAATTGTGGTGAAGTCATAGCTTACGCCCTCGCCTGCGCTTACGGCAATGCCTATGGGCGTTGAATGTTCGCCTCCCAGATTCATATCGTCAGAAGCTATTATTCCACGCAGACTATCCCTGCCGCCTGCTATAATACGTCCTTCGTCCAGTCCAAGTTCCTCCGACAGCATATGCGGCAAAGCACGCAGCTTGCTGCTGCCGCCTACAAGGAACACCGCCTGAGGCGGTTCGCCATTTGCCTTTGTGATCTCCGCTGCTATTGTTGAAGCAAGCTCACGCACGGCAGGCGCAATTATCTCATCAACGCGCTCACGGGTTACTTTGCTTTCAAGCCCAAGTATATTCTTGAATCTGATTTCCTTTTCCGTGGAAATCTTTATATTTTCCGCAGATGTGAAATCCACAAGCAGCGATTTCATCAGCGCTTCTGTTATCTCATCTCCCGCAACGGTTGCCATACCATAAGCGATAACGCTGCCGTCACGGGATATAGCAACGTCCGACGTACCTGCGCCAATATCGCACAATGCAAGATTGATTACACGCAGTTCGGGCGACACTATGGCGTTCATGGCAGCAATAGGTTCAAGCGTAAGGCCCGACACTTCCATTCCTGCACCCTCGACAACAGCGCACAGACTCTCGACAACGTTCACAGGCAGAAAAGCCGCTATAATTTCCGTTGTAAGTGTTTCGCCCCGATGTCCTTCCGGATTTGCGCTTCTGAAACCGTCCAGCAGCCGCTCAATAACACTGTGTCCCACACAATAGAACGAGCTGCCCGAATTTCCGCCTGAAAAGGCCTCACACGTTCTGCGTACTGCGTCCAGTTCCGTAGCCTGAAGTGCTTCTTTAGTAATCTGCTTGTTCACAGGGAGCTTGTATTCCCATGACGCGCGGAGAGTTTTAAGCGTTCTTCCTGCCGCTGCAACGCAGGCTTTCGACAAAGTGATACGATGACGGCTTTCAAGCGCCCGTCTTACAATTTTCACATCGTCAACAACTGCATTGATATCCTCAATCTGTCCGTCCGACATAGAACGTGTGCCGTGAAGAACAGTTTCTATGTCAATTATCTTGCAGCCTTCGGGAGTCTTTTTTGCAAGCACGCCTACAACCGAGCGTGTGCCGATATCAAGCGCAAAAATCAGATCGCCCTGACGGGATTTTGCGTTTGAAGAACGTTTTCTTGTCTTTGTGGCAGTGGTTTTCTTTTTCCTCTCGTCCATAACAAATTCCTCTTTCAATAAGGGGGCTTGCGCCGTCATAATAATCTTCTTTTTTGAAAAATTGCCTATTATGTTGCCGAATAATTGAAAATATGCCTTATTTCTTCCGCAAATCTATCTTAACGGAATTTCCGCTGAATGCCAGAGCGGGACTAATTGCAACAGGAAGTCTTTCATCTTCCGAAAAACCGATTGTTTCACCGTCATTCAGCGTTACATCGCCGTCAAGGACGTATGCCGCAACGCTTACGGTAAAGTTGCGCAATGCATTGAGGTCAGCCGAACCTCTTGGCATATACACCTCGATTTCTTCTTTGCCGAACTGACGCATACCGTAAGTATAAACGCCTGCCTGAGTGCCGTCGCTGTACAGTCCGAACCAGATTGTGTTAAGTATCGGGAAAGTGTTATCTTTCATAACTTCAGCGCAGCTGCGGAACATTTTCGGCTCGTACACCGCTCCATTGGAATACAGTCCTATAACCGAATGCTGCTTTATTGCAGCACAGGCAGCCTTGACATAAAGCGCTGCCTTATCCTTGGTGCTGCCCTCTCCCATAACGGTGATTACAAGGTGCGCCTTGTGCTTTTCCGTCTGAGCAACGGCGTCTTTCCACATATAGTTTGCCATAGCAAAATGCTCTGCTTCACGTCCCGGAACAGGCGCAGGCACAAGACCCGTGATAATGCGCATACCGTTGTATTCCGCATAAACAATGGTATCATCAGCGTTGCGTTCGCTGTTTTCTTCGCTGTCAACAAGGTCGATATCCCATTCCTCTTTCATATCCTTGAAGAATTTTTCCTTGCTCCATCTCTTCTTTGAAAGCAGTGCGAAACCAACAAACCGACCCTTTTCCTTATCGAGTTCATTTGTAATATTTTCGTCTGTCGTCATAGTAGTAAACCTCTCTGTTAATCCTTTATTTTCAGAACCTTACGCAGTTCTTTTTCCTCCGAGTTTTTCATTACAATAAGCAGAATATCTCCGCTAAGAAGCACTGTTCCGCCTCGTGGGATAATAGTTCTGCCGCTGCGCTGAATACAGGCTATATTGCAGGTATCGGGAAGATGCAGCTCCATAAGCTGCCTGCCCTCCAGCGCATAATCCTTTGGCAGCGTAAGTTCCATAAGTGACACTTCGTCATTTTCAAGAGTCAGCAGCGGCTTCAGCAGGCTCAGATCCACCTCATGCTCCAGCAGCTGTATGATGTTGTCCGTAGCCGAAATCACAATATCCACGCCCAGTTCCCTCAGCACTTCGGTGTTGTTTGGATTATTTACCTTTGCTATCGTTTTTTTCACGCCAAACACGCTCTTTGCTATCTGACAGCACACAAGATTACTTTCGTCTGCACCCATAACCGCAATAACACAGTCCGCTTTATCTGCGCCGCACGCTTCAAGCGCTTCAACAGTAGCACCGTTCGCAAACAAAATCTCTGCGTCCAGATTATTTGCGCAATAATGGCTGCGCTCTCTGTCGCTTTCAATCAGCGACACCTGATAATTATGATCACGCAGAGCCTTCGCAAGATAAAATCCTACCTTGCCGCCGCCTACAATAATTGATTTCATACAATTGCACCCCAAACGTTATTTATCATCGGACGCATTTTCCGAAATTGCCTCGCAAGCCGCATTAACCGTAAGCCTTGTCGGACACAGCACGTTTATTCCAAGCTTTTCAAACACTTCGCCTTTTCTTATATCCGCAACTCTTGCAAAAATTTTTCCGATTTTAAACGTCTTATGCGCAATCTGCGACACCATAATATTTATATCGTCCTTATCGGTAACGGCGTACAGCACATCACAGGTTGTGACGCCTGCACGCTTCAGCACGTCAAGATCTATGGGAATACCGATTGTCGTAAAACCGCTGAAATCAGCCGACAGCATTTCAAGCTTTTCGGGATTCTGGTCGATTACAGACACATCGTGGCCACGCTTATCAAGCTCTTCCGCAAGAGAAGAACCTATCCTTCCGCAGCCGATAACCAATATATTCATAAAAAGCGTCACCTCATTTTCCTACGCAGAACCGCTTGAAAACTTCGTTTATAACTTCCTCGCCTGCACTCTTTCCCGACAATTCGTACACACAGTCCAGAGCCTGTTCAAGGCTTACTCCCACAGCGTCAGGCGTGATGCCTGCCTGTATAGCACAAATTGCGTCCGTCACGGACTGCGACGCTCTTATAACGCAGCTTCTCTGCCGCTCGTTTGCGATAAAGCCTGCTCCTGCGTCAAAGCTATCCAGTTTCAGACGGGAGGAAATTTCATCAGACAACAGAGTCTTGCAGCTGTCGTCCATTGCTGAAATACAAACCGTATTCCCAAGCAGCTGTTCAAGTTCCTCTATCTCAAGCGTTCTCTGCAAATCGGATTTGTTCACAATCGGGATAACCGTCTTATGCGATATAAGTTTAATAAGCCGTCTGTCCTCGTCCGACAATACTCTTGAACCATCAAACACCGCAAGCACGAGGTCTGCGTTTTCGAGCTTTTTCAGCATAATTTCAACGCCGATCTTCTCGACTGTATCGTCCGTTTCACGGATACCTGCGCAGTCGGATACAAGCAGCACCGCACCACCCAGCGTCACTGTTTCTTCCACAATATCACGGGTAGTACCCTCAATGGGACTTACAATACTGCGCTGTGTGCCGACAAGGGCATTCATAAGCGTTGATTTTCCGACATTCGGTTTTCCTACAATAACACAAGAAATACCGCTGCGTATAAGTCTGCCCGTATCGTAACCGCTAAGCAGACTATCAAACTGTTCCTTTACAGCCGTAAGTTTTTCGAGCAGCCAATCCTGCGTCACAACGGGAGTATCATCATCTGGATAATCAATCCAAGCGGAAATCTGCGCCGACACTTCCATTATCATATCGGCAATCTTTTCCGTGCGGCGATAAAGCGCACCCTCACGCTGAATATTTGAACAGGATAAAAGCTGCCGACCCTGCGCACTGATGATATCGGCAACCGCTTCAGCTTCGGTAAGCGACATTTTGCCGTTAAGCAGCGCGCGCTTTGTAAACTCGCCAGCTGCCGCTGGTTCTGCGCCTGCTTTAAGGCAGGCGGAAAGCACTCTGCGTGTAACGTAAATACCGCCGTGACAGGAAATCTCGCACACGTCCTCGCCCGTATACGAACGGGGCGCGCGGAACACAAGCAGCACTCCATCGTCCAGCCGTTCGCCGTCAGTGCCGCCGTCATATATCTTTCCGTAAGCCGCTGTATAGCCTTTCATTTCGCCAACTTTAACAGACGGATAAACAGGTCTGAATACCTTTTCGGCAACTTCGAGCGCTCGTTCGCCCGATATTCTCACTACTGAAATTCCACCCACTGCCGTAGGAGTGGAAATCGCACATACTGTTGACAAACGTTTTTCACCTTTTTCTTTGTATCATCAGAACAGCCTTGTCACTTTTTCCCGAACAGTCTGCCGAAAAAGCCTTTTTTCTTTTCAGCTGCAGACTGTTCCTCTTTTGTGTCAGCCGCCTTAGCAGACTCTTTTCCGAAAGCCTTGTCTGCTTCATTATCATAATCGTCAAACAATCCCATAAGAATAGGCTTTGCTTTAAATTCTTCACCCATATCATTAAGAAGATAAGTGTAAGTTCTTGTAGGCACATTGAACGGATAGTTTTCAATGCTTCCCACATCGAGGAGTATTTCCAGTTTATGCCTCATACGCTGCGGAATATCCGCCGCTGCGCTTTCATAGTACTCCTCACAGGCAATATTATATTCTTCGGCAGGGTTTCTGCCGGCAATCTGCGTCAGGTGAATACCTTCTCTCAGATAAACGGAATAATCAAGATATTCGCTGTGGAACTCATTAAGCAGCAGGGCAAGAATTTTATTCTGCAAACTCTGAAGCTCATCTTCGGGGAACTTTTTCAATGCCTGCTCGTACAGATCGGCTGCGTCCTTCTGCCAGAACTCGCTGTTGTACGAACCTTCAAGCAATGCCAATCTTCGTCCAAAAGTAATCTCACGATGCTTTTCACCGATAAGCGTGTATTTCATAAGATTGGTGCGCTCGTCAAAAGCGTCACCCTCGGAAATACGCTGTACACGCTCCGCTTCACGCAAGAGCGTTTTATCCATAAGTGCGCCTTCCTGCTCCTCGGTTGGATAGCGCCGCCCCGCAAGCCCCTTAAGGTCGTTCTTTTCCATAATCTCATCGTCAAGAGCCGCAAAGAAACGGCTTTCGCCGACATCGCCCTGACGTCCTGCCCGCCCACGCAGCTGTTTGGTAATCCGTGAGCTTTCACGCATAGAAGTCGCAAGCACAAGCAGTCCCCCGACAGCGGTAACAGCCGCCTTTTCATCGGGCGTTCCATGCTCGCCGCCAAGTTTTATATCAACGCCTCTGCCTGCCATATTCGTGGAAATAGTAACAGCGCCCGATTTGCCTGCGTTGGCTATGATATGCGCTTCTTCGGTATTGTTCTTTGCATTCAGCACCGAACAGGGGATATTCATTCTTTCAAGATCGGCGGCAATGCTCTCGCTTTCCTCTATGCTCTCGCTGCCCACAAGCACGGGACGGCGAATATCATAGGCTTCTTTTATTGCCGCCAGTATGGCACGGCGTTTGAATTTTTTGTTATAGTACAGTTCAAGCGGCTTGTCCACTCTCGCAAGCGGCAGACGGGTAGGGATAACATCGGTGAGTATCCCGTAAAATTTCTCGAACTCCTCCCGTGACTGCTCCGCTGTGCCTGTCATTCCCGACAGTCTGGGATAAAGCCTTGCGAAATACTGAAGTGCTATATTTCCCATAATGCGGCCACGGGTAGTGATTTTCAAACCATGCTTTGCTTCCGCAGCAGCCTGAAGTTCACCTGGAAACACGCGTCCAACGGCGGCTCTTCCCGTAAACTCGTCCACAAGCACAATAGCACCGTCACGCACGATATAGTCCTTGTTTTCGACAAGGTACTCCCTTGCTTTAAGGCAAGCGCAGATCTTTGCCAGAAGCGGTGCGCTGTCCTCATCGTATATGTTGCAGCAGAATATTTCTTCTGCCTTATCCGCTCCGCTGTCCGTGAGGTAAACATTGCGCGACTCCTCATCATATTCAAAATCATCGCCGTCAAAATCCGACAGTTTTTCGTAAACATCGCTTACATCGTCGCTGTCCGTTACCGCAACATCGCCTGCTATAACAAGCGGTATTCTCGCTTCGTCAATCAAAATGCTGTCCGCTTCGTCAAATATTGCAAAATTCAGCTTTTCTGGGAACACCATCTCTGACGGCTCGGTGCAAACAAAATCACGCAGATAATCAAAGCCTGCTTCCTTTGCGGTGATGTAAAGAACATCATTGCCGTAAAGCGCTTTTCTCTCGCTTCGCAGAGTACTTTCGGTGATACACCCCACAGAAACACCCATCTCATCGTAAACAGGCTTCATCCATTCGCAATCACGAGCAGCAAGATAGTCGTTAAAGGTAAGAATATGCACTCTGCCGCCGTTTTCACGCAATGCCTCATAGCAAGCTGCAAAAACAGCGCAAAGCGTTTTTCCCTCGCCCGTCTGCATCTGAACCATTCGTCCCTCAGCAAGCGATAATGCCGCCGAAAGCTGCTCGTCAAAAGGAGTTATCCCAAGTGTTTTTTCCACAGCGCAAAAGCACCTTGCGAAAACGTCCTCAATCGTATTTCCCGACATTGCTCCGCTTTGTGCTTTGCCTTTTATCCCAGAAATAATAGTTTTTTTATCCAAAATCTCCCGAACCTTTCAATATCAGAACATATCGTCTGTAAATCTGCGGCGGCGGCTGTAACCGTATGAACTCTTGCCTGCCGTAAGGTAGCGCAGCTCGCTGCCGCGGTTCTCAAGCCAGCGCGCCACTGTACGGGTGGTCTGACCCATTCTCGCCATCTCGCACAGCCGCTCAAAGGTTACCCACTTTGCAGCGCACACTTCGGCAGTCTGAAGCCGCAGCGCACTCAGCGGCACGTCCTTTACCACTACAAAAAAGTCACGCAGCATGCTATCCGTAGTAAGCGTCCATTCACGATACAGTTCGTCTTCGCTCGCATGGATACCTGTTTCTTCAAAAAGCTCCCGCACTGCCGCGCGTTTTGCGGTTTCGCCCGAAATAGCGCAGCCGCCGGAGCATTCCCACTTTCCCCCGCTTGTCTTTTCGGGGACACGCTGTGTAAGGAGGATTTCGCCCCTGCCGTTTATCGTCATCACCTGGACTACTATGTGATATTCGCCGTGAGGAATGGGGTCCCCGCGAAGAACTTTTCTTCCCAAAGGCTCTCTGGACGCTGTGTATAAATCAAAATATTCCATTATTCACTCCGATAAATATCAAGGATTGCTAAAAAAATCCTGATAATATTAAAATACTTACTTAATATTATATCATACTTCCGCTCGAATTTCAACATTTAATATCCGTATTCTTTGAATTTATTGTACAAAGAGTGCATTAAAGGCTTTCCATTCCGTTGTGCAAATATGTCATAACCTGTAAAATAAAATTTGTGTGAAATTTTATTAAAAGCGCTTGACAAATTATTAAAACAGTGCTACAATTGTTTCAGAGGCAAAAGAAGCAGATACAAACAGAATATTGCACAAAGGGGCGTTACTCGTGAATAAGAATATTTACAGCTTTGTGCTGTCGGACGATGTGATAGAAGCGGTGGACAGGCTTGCGGCGGCAGAACGGCTGTCACGGTCGGCTATGGTGAACAAAATTCTTGCCGAGCGCGTGGCTTATGTCACTCCCGAAATGCGGCTGAAATCCTTGCTTGATAGTGTAAACAACGCAATGGCAAGCGAATTTTTCCCCGAAAGCTCCAACGGCAGCACGCTGATAATGCGAACTTCGCTGCGGTATCGCTACAAACCCACTATCCGTTATTCCGTGGAAATCAATTCGGTACATGGTGAGCGTGTCGGAGAACTGAAAGTGTTCTTCCGAACGCAGAACGAAGGCTTTGCAAGCGACATTGCAGACTTCTTCCGATTGTGGGCGGCTCTGGAACAGAAGTTCATCTCCGACCGCATTAGTCACGATATAATCTGCGAAATAACAAACAACAGGTTTACACGCACGCTTAATCTTCCAGAACAGGACGTAAGCGACGAGGAACTGGGTGCTGCCATTGCGGCTTATGTAGAAATGTTCGACAATACTATGAAGCAGTATTTCTCACAGCTGCCGAATGCCGACAACGCAAAGCGGTGCGCTGCGGAATATTATAGTCGGACTATCGCAATGCAGCCGTTAATCATTTAGCGGTTTTTATTAAAATACATCACAGCATTTTCGCTATATAGAAAGGAGAAAATTATATGAATGCAAACAAACTGACCCAGAAATCAACGGAAGCGGTTCAGACCGCACAGGACGTTTCCGTAAGCTATCAGAACAACTGCGTTGAACAGATGCACCTTTTATATGCGCTGTTGTCGGACGAGGGCGGACTTATCCCACAAATACTGACAAAGATGAACGTTGACGCAAGCGGAATGAAACAAGCCGCTCTTAAATTCATCGAGGGTATGAGCCGTGTTTCAGGCGGCGGACGTGAAGCAGGCAAAATCTATATTTCGAGCGACCTTGACAAGGCGCTTGCCGAAGCAGAAAAGCAAGCTGAGCGTATGAAAGACGATTATGTATCGGTGGAGCATCTTCTGCTTGGACTTGTCGAAAAAGCCGACAGCGGCGTTGCAAGCCTTTTAAAGAGCTTTGGCGTTGACGAGAAAAAGCTGCTTAAAGCGCTTCAGGAAATCCGTGGCAATCAGCGTGTAACGTCCCAATCACCCGAAGAAACTTATGACGTGCTTAAAAAGTACGGACAGGATTTGGTTGAGCTTGCCCGTCAAAACAAGCTTGACCCCGTTATCGGACGTGACAGCGAAATCCGCAACGTTATCCGTATTCTCTCCCGTAAGACGAAGAATAACCCTTGCCTTATCGGCGAGCCCGGCGTTGGTAAAACCGCCATTGCAGAAGGTCTTGCACTGCGTATAGTGCGTGGCGATGTTCCGTCAAATCTGAAAGACAGAAAACTGTTTTCACTGGATATGGGCGCACTTATCGCAGGCGCAAAGTATCAGGGCGAATTTGAGGAACGTCTGAAAGCGGTTCTGAACGAAGTAAAGAAGAGCGACGGACAGATTATCCTCTTTATAGACGAACTGCATCTGATAGTAGGCGCAGGCAAGAACGGCGGTGCAATGGACGCAGGAAATCTTTTAAAGCCAATGCTTGCAAGGGGCGAACTGCACTGTATCGGCGCTACAACGCTTGACGAGTATTCGCAGTATATCGAAAAAGACCCCGCTTTGGAACGCCGTTTCCAGACGGTTATGGTGGACGAGCCTGCTGTCGAGGATACTATTTCCATTCTGCGCGGACTTAAAGAGCGGTATGAGGTATTCCACGGCGTAAAGATACAGGATAATGCAATTATCGCTGCGGCAACGCTCTCCAACCGTTATATTACGGACAGATTTCTCCCCGACAAGGCGATAGACCTTGTAGATGAAGCGTGCGCTATGATACGCACCGAGATGGACAGTATGCCGGCGGAACTGGACGAGATTTCACGCAGCATTATGCAGCTTGAAATTGAAGAAGCCGCTCTTAAAAAGGAAACGGATAAGTTGTCGGCGGAACACCTTGAAGATATCCGCCGTGAACTCGCCGAAAAACGCAGCAGCTTTTCCGCAATGAAAGCAAAATGGGACAACGAGAAGAACGCTATCTCAAAAGTGCAGGAACTGCGTAAGGAAATCGAGCAGACCAACGCAGATATTGAAAAGGCAAAGCGTGAATACAATATGAACAAGGCGGCTGAACTGATGTACGGCAAGCTGCCGAAGCTCCAGTCCGACCTTAAAACGGAAGAGGAGCTTGCCGAAGAGGCAAAGGCAAGCTCGCTTCTGCGTGACAAGGTGACGGAGGACGAAATAGCAAAGATTGTCGAGCGTTGGACTGGCATTCCCGTTGACAAGCTGGTGGAAGGCGAACGCGAGAAGATTTTGCACCTTGCCGACACGCTGCATAAGCGTGTAATGGGTCAGGACGAAGCTGTTCAGCGTGTAACAGAGTCGATTATGCGTTCCCGCGCAGGAATAAACGACCCTAGAAAGCCGCTGGGTTCGTTTATGTTCTTAGGTCCTACGGGCGTTGGCAAAACCGAGCTTGCAAAGGCTCTTGCAGAAGCGTTGTTCGATGACGAGCATAACATAATCCGACTTGATATGAGCGAATATATGGAAAAGCACACGGTATCCCGTCTTATCGGTGCGCCTCCGGGATATGTGGGATACGAGGAGGGCGGACAGCTTACAGACGCAGTACGCCGCAAGCCGTATTCAGTAGTACTGTTTGACGAGGTGGAAAAGGCTCACCCAGATGTGTTCAACGTGCTGCTTCAGATACTGGACGATGGACGCGTAACGGACAGTCAGGGCAGACTGATAGACTTCAAGAATACGATTATCATTCTCACGTCAAACTTAGGTTCGCAGTATATCCTTGACGGAATTGACGATAACGGCAATATCACCGAGGACGCGCGCAGCAACGTTGACGCACTGTTAAAGCGTTCGTTCCGACCCGAATTTCTCAACCGACTGGACGAGATTGTGTTCTACAAGCCGCTCACAAAGGAGAACATTTTCGGTATCATCAATATACAAGCCGCAGATCTTGCAAAGCGGCTTAAAGAAAAGCAGCTTACTCTGGAAATTACAGACGAGGCAAAGCAGCTTATCGTGGACGAAAGCTATGACCCCGCATTCGGAGCAAGACCGCTCAAGCGTTATATGCAGCGTAATCTTGAAACGCTTATCGCAAGAGAAATACTTGCAGATAAGCTGAAGCAGGGCGATGTAATAAAAGTAGGTGTGGCTGACGGCGCATTGGCAATTGAATAATGTAATGGCTCCCCTGTCCGTATGGACAGGGGATTTTTTGTCGCTTTATCCCCACACTCAAATCAGCTGTACGCCGCCTTGGATACTCTTGACAAATCAATATGTTTGTGCTATAATGTTCCGGTAAGTTATGACTAACTCACATTTGAAAGGGAGCTTTACTATGAAGATAAAACAACAAAAACAAATAAAAGCATTTTTTATTGCAGAGTACGGCAAAGAAAAAGGGAATATCCTGTTCTCCGCGCAAAGCGATATACTCGATACTCTTATAAAAAATACCGACGGCAAAAGCAAAAGTCAGATGAAAACGCTTATTCAGACCATTCTCCCACGCATAGCACTGTATAAGACCTTGCAGAACGAAAATTCCCGACAAAATGACGCATATGAGATAATGAGGAAATATATGACAAACGAAGTAGGCGCAAAAAAGCATTCGTTTACCGCTAATCTGGAAGTAATCCCTTTTTTCTTTGCACTTTACAAGAAAACTTTTCTTCGTATCATGCGTACAACAACCTTGCAGGAGAGCGAGCAGACCTGTGGCTGTGATTTTTTTGATATTACTATCAAAAAGTGCCTCTGGCATACCGCTTGTGCTGAAAACGGCTGCGCTGAGCTATGTCCTCTGTTCTGCGATGTTGACGATGTAACATACGGCGGACTTAAGAAAATGGGATTTACCCGTACCCAAACACTAGGCTACGGCGGCGATTGCTGCGATTTCCATTTTTACAAAAAATAAAAAAGAACCAAACGTATAAAAACTGCTCCCTGTCCGAATGGATAGGGGGTGCTCTTATATCAACAAACCGCAGCGTATCAATTCTTGTGCAATATATATGGAAAAGGCTTTTTTAGGCGGTTTTGAAAATTGACAACAGATTGTTTTTTGTCGTAAAATATTAAAGAAATATCAATTATTTACAAAAGGAAAACACAATGAAAAAGAAAACAGCGCTTATTATACCCGCTTCTGTTAAAGATTTTGGAACTATCCCCGAAACGATTGAAAACATAAAACTGCTTGATGGCAGAACTGAGATTAGCGAACGTACTTTCTCCGGCTGCTCCTCATTGACAAGCGCCACATACAAAGGCATTACATATTCTTATGAGAACATTAAAGACCTTTACAAAGCAACAAGAGGTTATTAAACAACTTCACCAGTGCATTTCTGCACGGGTGTTCTTTCTCTGCCGACAAATCCCCAACCATGCAAACGGGCGGGAGCTAATGTGTCGGAAAAACAAAATGTTCAGACTGATGGAAAGCCGCCTGACGCGAGAAACCGTTGCAACAGCCATGCTTTTTGCCTGCTGTTACAGCGGTGACGAAGCAGATGGCGGCTTTTCAACAATCAAACTCCCTTCTCCATTCGGAGAGGGGAGTTGTCAATTATAGGATTATCTTTCCGTAACATAACCTTTTTGCTTTACGACTTCCTCAATCTGCGAAACGTACTTCTCGCAAAGCTCGTTTGTAGCAGCTTCGGTCATAATCCGCAGCAGCGGTTCTGTTCCCGATGGACGGACAAGCACTCGCCCGTCCTCGCCCAGTGCGGCTTCGGCGGCTTTCACTGCCGCTTGTACGTCCTCGTCATTAAGCACTGCGTTCTTATCGGTAACACGCACGTTTCTGAGCAGTTGCGGATACACCGTCATGCCTTTGCACAGTTCTGATAACGCTGCCTTTTTCGCACACATTACCTGCATCATTTTCAGCGCCGTGATAATGCCGTCACCCGTGTTCGCAAACTTGCTGAATATAATATGTCCGCTGTTCTCACCACCGATGATGTATCCCTTTTCGTTCATACACTCGTAGACGTACTTGTCGCCTACTGCCGTCTTTTCGTAATTTATCCCCAGTCGGTCGAACGCTTTGTACAGTCCAAGGTTTGACATAACCGTAGTTACAACAGTGTTGTTTTCAAGCGTTCCGCATTCTTTCAGATAACTGCCGTATATGTAAAGGATTTTATCTCCGTCCACAATATTTCCGAGTTCGTCAACCGCTATGCACCTGTCAGCGTCACCGTCAAACGCAAATCCGCAGTCAAGCTGTTCTTCCTTCACCAGAGCGACAAGATTTCCGATATGCGTTGAGCCGCAGTTGGTGTTGATATTGAAGCCATCGGGTTTGTTGCTTACAACATAAGTCTTTGCGCCCAGTGCGTCAAACACCGACTTTGCGATTGAAAATGCCGAACCGTTCGCACAATCCAGTCCTATACGCTTGCCCTTGAAGCTGTGCAGTGCAAGGGAAATGAGGTAGCCGATATAGCGGTTTCTGCCTGCGGAATAGTCGGACGCTCTGCCGATTTTTTCGCCCTGTGCAAGCGGCAGTTCGGGGATTTCTCCGTCAATGTACTTTTCGATTTCGCAAAGAACATCGTCCTCCATCTTTTCGCCCTTTGCATTGAACAGCTTTATGCCGTTGTCATAATAAGGGTTGTGAGAAGCGGAAATCATTATTCCGCAGTCAAATTCGTCCGTCTTTACAACATACGACACGGACGGGGTAGTAGTGACGTGCAGAAGATACACTTCCGCTCCCGAAGCCGTAAGTCCTGCCGTCAGGGCATACTCGAACATATATGAACTTCTTCTTGTATCCTTGCCGATAACAACACGGCACGGACGCTCTTTTCCGTAATAGTAGCCGATAAATCTGCCGATTTTGAATGCGTGTTCAACTGTTAGATTGATGTTGGCTTCGCCTCTGAAGCCGTCTGTTCCGAAATATTTTGGCATAATGTTCCTCTTTCACTGATTGATAAGCGGCAATTTCCGCCTTTTTTATTATATATCTTTTCCGCTTGATTGTCAATATTTAAACTTGATTTTCCTGCAAAAGCACTTGAAAAAAATCAGCTTGTGTGTTATAATTGAAGTGTATGTAATTACATAGGAGGAAACAGATATGAAACTTGGAATGGTAGGACTGCCCAATGTCGGCAAAAGCACGCTGTTTAACGCACTTACAAACGCCGGAGCGCAGTCTGCGAACTATCCTTTCTGCACAATAGAACCGAATGTCGGCATCGTATCAGTACCTGACGAAAGACTGGACGAGCTTGCAAAAATGTACAATCCCCAGAAATTCACACCTGCAACGCTTGAATTTGTCGATATCGCGGGACTTGTAAAGGGTGCGTCAAAGGGTGAGGGTCTTGGAAACAAGTTCCTTTCCAATATCCGTGAAGTTGACGCCATCGTACACGTTGTACGCTGCTTTAACGACGACAACATCATTCACGTTGACGGCAGCGTGGACGCCGCCCGTGATATTGAAACAATAAATCTTGAGCTTATCTTCTCAGACCTTGAGATACTTGATCGCCGCATAGACCGTGCAAAAAAAGCGCTCAAGGGCGATAAGTCTGTGCAGTCTGAACTCGATTTCTTCGAGAGCCTTAAAGCACACCTCGAAAACGGAAAGTCTGCAAGAAGCTATGATTATTCCGAAGAGGAGCTTGCAATGCTGCACGACACGCCGCTGCTCTCAAACAAACCCGTTATCTATGCAGCCAACCTGTGCGAGGCTGATTTCCGTGAGGATATCAACAACAACGCACAGTATAAGGCAGTCTGTGAAATCGCAAAAGAAGAAAACGCAGAAGTTCTCCCTATCTGCGCACAGATAGAAGCCGAAATGTCCGATATGCCCGATGAGGATAAGGAAATGTTTCTTGCTGACCTCAATCTTGAAAGCTCGGGACTTGCACGAATTATAAAAACAGGATATCGTCTGCTCGGACTTATTTCCTACCTCACCGCAGGCGAACAGGAAGTCCGCGCGTGGACTATCACCAAAGGCACCAAAGCTCCACAGGCAGCCGGCAAAATCCACACCGATTTTGAAAAGGGATTTATCCGTGCGGAAATCGTATCTTATGACGACCTTATCAGCTGCGGCTCGATGAGTGCCGCTAAGGAAAAGGGACTTGTACGTCTGGAGGGCAAAGAATACGTTATGCAGGACGGAGATGTTACTCTGTTCAGATTTAACGTTTAAAAGGAGTTTGCATTGAACAAAGTAATTCGCTGCAAGAACAAGAACAACAATAAAATAATTGTGCTGCTTGTTCTTCAGGTATTTATCGGCGTTGCGCCTGTGCTGATGCTGATTTCGTTCGTAGGATTTAAAATGTACGAGGAAAAGCCTCTTGCTATCGTCTTTATCGTCCTCATATTCCTGTGCAATACAGCGTATATTATCCTTGCGCGGCAATATAACATATTGAACAGCGGACGGCGCGGCGAAAAACTGCTGTATAAGGCGGTTAAAAAGCTGGACGGAGGAAATATCATTTTCTGCAATCTCCCTGTACGCTACAAACGAGGACGTTCGGAAGTTGACGCATTGATAATAAGCCGCAAGGGAATAATAACCGTTGAAGTCAAAAATCATTCCGGTACTATTCAAGGATCGTGGAAGGACGAAAAATGGCTTCAGCGCAAGCACTACAAGGAAAAAACCACCGAGCAGGAAATGGATAACCCCTTAAAGCAAATGCGCCGCCAGCGTGACATAGTAAAAAGCATTCTTAATGCCGATGGGGAAAACGTATGGATTGACTCTGTGCTGTTTTTCTCAAACAATAATGTTAAACTAAGGCTTAACCTCCGTGAAAGCGATATGGTGTGTCTTGGCAGCGAAGAACTCATAAAAACTCTGGAGAACTACGAAGGGAAAACCGAACTATCTCACTCCGAGATGGAAAAAATCGCCGCTGCACTGTCGGACGCCTGCCTTAAGGTTAAATGACAGCGAAGCCCCATACCGAAAACACTTTGAATACTAAATGACCCCTCCGATTTATAAATCGGAGGGGTCTGTTTATTCTGTCAGATTTCTTTGCAATCAAAGAATAATCTTTCCATAAAGCGTTGCGTTCTTCTCAGCGTCAACCGTTTCCTTTGAAAACTCGCCTGCGTCGGCGTTTTCATCGGGTTCGTACTGACGGCGCTTGTACTCGCGCTCAAAGCTTGTCGAGAAACCGCCCGACTGACGATAATTTCTGGTGGACGCACCATCGCTTCTGCGTGACTGACGTCTGCCTCTGTTCTCTCTGGGTTCACGGTTTTCACGTTCAAAATGCGGCTTGTCAGCGTAGATAACAACCTTTCTGTAAGGTTCAGTACCCGTGGAACGGCTGGATACGCCCTCGATATCAGCTACTACGCTGTGGATAATTCTGCGCTCGTATGGATTCATCGGCTCAAGAGCAATCTTCCTGCCCTGACGGATAACCTTTGCCGAAGTCTTTTTCGCAAGTGCGCAAAGAGTTTCACGGCGCTTGTCACGATAGCCGTTGCAGTCAAGAGATATTCTGCAAAAACTCTCTTCTGCACGGTTTGAAGCGAGAATTGCAAGATACTGAAGGCTGTCGAGCGTTTCACCACGCTTACCGATTACAATTCCCAGTTTTTCGCCTGTAATATCAAGAATGACATTGCCGTCACGCTTGATGGGATTTATCTCGAAATTCTCAAGCCCCAGACCCTTAAGCACATCAGTGAGATACTTTATAGCTGTCTGAACTTTCACGCTCTTTGAAACGTCAAAGTCATCGGGAAGTTCGCCGTATTCCTCACTATCCTCGTTTTCTTCATCGCTTGCAGTCGCCTGCTCATCGCTGCTGTCCTCTTCATCGTACACAGCCGCTGAAACAGTTTCCTGTACAGGTTCGTAAAACGCCTTTACAACCGCTTCGCCTTTAAGACCACCGAAAAGCGTCTTTCTGGGCTGCTCCAGAATATCAAAGTCAATTTCATCTGCACTTACGCCAAACTCCTGTGCGGCAAGCGCTTTCGCTTCGTCAATGGTTTTCGCTCTGAATTCCTTTTCCATTAGTATTCCCCCTTTTTAACAGCGATCAATCATCGTTTTCATCGGTATTATCATTACCGCCGATATCGTCAGCAACATCGTCATTGTCACCGCTGTCTTCGTGATATTCCTCGCCGTATTTCTCAGCGTCTGCACGGCGTGCTTCCGCTAATTTGCGGCGATTAAGTTCTTTCTGCGAGAGGACTTCCTTTGAGCCGTCCTCGTTTACTATTGTAACTGTTTCCTGAGCAGGCTTCGACTTTTTCTTAGAAGCCTTTTCAAGAGCCTTGATTTCTGCTTCAGCTTCCTGACGCAGCTTCACGGGATCATAAAGCTTGTTGAGCAGGAATGTCTGACCAATGCCGAACGCATAGCTGATTGCCCAGTAGAAACCTGCACCTGCAGGAACTGTAAATGCAATCCACAACGACATAAACGGCATAATCCAGAGCATTATATTCATACTGCCCATAGATTTTGCAGTATCCGGGTTTTGCTTGCGCATATTGCGGTTGGAAATAAATGTCTGAAGCATAGACAACAGGAACGAAACAATCGGAACCAGAATCATCGGGAATCCCATATGATCCTTTGGAACCTGTCCAAGCGGAATACCCAGGAAGTTCAGGTTGTCGTACAGTTCCATAAGTTCAGCCTTTGTTGCGCTGCTTACGGAAGAATAAATCTTTGCGCTTGTGCCATCGCCATAATTTGCAGCAACAGTACCAAATCTTTCGAGTGAATACAGCTCTCTCTGGAGCGACTTTGTAACAGTAAACTGTGCGCCGCCTACCGAGCTTGAGCATGAGTACGAGCCATAATAGCTCTGAATGGTAGTCAGCTTTTCAATCATAGGCTTTGAGAAGCTGTGAGCGGCACGATATGCGCTCTTTTCCTCATCGGTTGCAAGAGCGTCAAGCTCTGCCTGCTCTGCATCGGTAATCTTGTAAATGTCCGTATCGGAAATAATCTTCTGATTATTTTTCTTATCAGACGGATTATCAATATATTCCTGTTCAATCGACTTTCTGACAACAGTTTCGACAATATCAACGCTCTGTGCCGAAACGGTTTCAAATATGGTCATATCATAAGCCGCTTCGCCGTCTTTAAGGCAGTTTGTGTTGTAGTAATCAACAAAACGCTGAGCGTCCTTGAGTACAAGTTCTCTTTCTTCCTTACCGGCGTCCTTTTTGATATCATCGGGGTTTGTGTTGTACTGCTCCGTAAAGAAAGAAGCAAGCTCCACACTGTATGATGTCTGTACCATACCCTCGATAGCTTCATCATTCAGATGAACAATATGGGTCATGGGCTTGTACACAACATCAATAACTCCGAACAGGATAAGGAACGACAGCAGCATCGGCAGACAGCCTGAATACGGCTTGTAGCCCTGCTGCTGCAGCTTCATCAGCTCTTCTTGCTGCTTCTGTTGATTGTTACGGTATTTCTGCTGGATTTCCATAACCTTCGGCTGGAAAACCGAGCTTTTCGCCGTAGATTTCTGCTGCTTGATGTAGATAGGCAGCAAAACAAGCTTCACGATAAACGTAAATATGATAATTGCAACACCCACGTTGCTGCATATAAATTCATAAATAAAATACAGGATATAGCCAAGAGGCGTTCCTATAATACTATACAACCATGTCAAAGTTGTAGTTCACTCCTTCCGAAAATGTCGTGCCGCAGCACGATGCTTCTCTTTTCAATCAGTCGGGTCGGTAAATAATCTTCGGGCAGTGACTATGGAATTTCGAGAATCCATTCCCGCGACAATGCCATTTCGTTTTCAATTATATCAGGCAAAACAATGCTTATTTGCGTTTTTCCTCATCTTCCGACTCTCCCCAATCGCACAATACCACAGGCGATGGCGCCGCTACTGTACGCTTTTCGGGTCGGAACGAGAATTTTTCGGGAACAGGATCAAACCCGTATTTCCCGAACGGGTTGCACCGCAATATTCTCCATAATGTCAAATAACCGCCCTTAACCGCCCCAAACCTGCGTACAGCGGTAAGACCGTATTGCGAACAGGTCGGATAAAAGCGGCAGCACGGCGGCAGAATTTTTGACAGCGTAAGCCGATACAGCTTGATGATCCCTAAGAAAATATACTTCATTATAGTAATTTGGGAAGAACATTCTTCTTCATAAGACTTAAAATCTGCTGCATTTTAAGTGACGGCGTTCTGCCTCGTGCAACAAACACAAAGTCATAACGCCTGTCCGTTTTCTCTTTGATAATCGGGTCAAAAAGGCGGAACGCTTCCCGTATAATCCGCCTTGACCGATTGCGTTTAACCGCATTGCCTACCTTTTTTCCCGTGACTATCCCCAAACGATTCTTTCCGGCACGTCTGGGTTTCACATAACATACAAAGGCATGGCACACAACACATTCACCTTTCTTAAAAAGATAGGTGAAATCACGGTTGCTTTTGATTACGACATATCTTTTCTTTAAGTCAGACATCTGCCGTTAATCAGTAAGTGAGCTTTTTTCTGCCCTTTGCACGACGGCGAGCGAGAACCTTTCTGCCGTTCTTAGTAGCCATTCTCTTCATAAAACCGTGCTCGTGCTTTCTCTGAAGCTTCTTGGGCTGGTAAGTTCTTTTCATTTCTTTTATCCTCCTGTCAACTTTTCTATTATGCATCGGGATACAACTATCCCGTACATTGCCATACCATTCAATTATATCTTATTCTTCGCATATTGTCAAGGGGTTTTTGAAATTTTTTTGCTTTGGGAACAAAATGATATTACATTTCCGCAGAAATATTTCATGTATTTGGGTTAATTCTGAATTATTCCTTTTTTGAAAAAAATATGTACCTAGATTTTGTGCTGCCTGTCCATGATAAAATCTAGTCAGTGTGTTTTTTTAACTTTTCAACATACTCAACGTGCAAAACTGTGGAAAAACGGGTTGAAAACGTTGAAAAAGTGCTTTTGTGGGAAACTTTTTCAACAAAAAAACACTCAAAAACCCAAAAATTGTGTTTATAACCTGTTTTCTTATGTTGAAAACCTTGTTAATAACGTGGAAAACTTCGGTGAAAAAGTTGAAAAGCAACAGCCTGTCCCTCTCCTGTTTTTACCATATTTAACCAAAAGCAAAAAATAATCTCACGAATATCACAAGGCTTATTAAAAAGCTCTTGAAATTTGGAATGCAGTGTGATATAATGTAATTGTAAAAGTATCAGAAATAATCAGCCTGCTTTTTGCAGACTTCAATGAGAGGATTTTACACCTATGACTTACAAAGAAAGTTTTATAAAATTTATGGTAGACAGCGGAGTACTTACATTCGGTGAGTTCACGCTGAAGAGCGGAAGAAAAGCCCCCTACTTCATCAATACCGGCAATTACAAGAAGGGCGCACAGCTTGCAAAACTCGGCGAATACTACGCCGAGTGCATTAACGAGCATGGCTTGAAGCCCGATACGCTTTTCGGTCCTGCTTATAAGGGAATACCGCTTTCGGTTTCTGCGTGCATTGCACTGTATTCCAAATTCGGTATGAACTGCAACTACTGCTTCGACCGCAAGGAAGTCAAGGATCACGGCGAGGGCGGAATGTTTGTAGGAAAGTCCCTTGAGGACGGCGAGCGTGTCGTTATTATCGAGGACGTTATGACAAGCGGCAAGGCTCTGCGTGAGGTTATGCCGAAGCTTACCGCTGCCGCAAAGGTAAATGTCGAGGGTATGATTATTACCGTTGACCGTGCAGAAAAGGGACTCAACAGCGAAAAGAGTGCAGTTTCAGAGGTGTTTGACGAATTTGGCGTAAAGGTTTATTCAATAGTCAACATCAACGATATCATAAAAGCTCTTGAGGACGGAGTAATTCCTGGCGCTGAATTTGTCGGCAAGATGAAGGAATACCGTGAGATTTACGGTGCGTAACTTATGCCGATAACATTAAGCTGTAGACAGAAATCTTTCAATAAGGGGCTTGCCCCGTCATTTAACGTAGCCGTACCGAACGAGTTCGGCACTGGGCGTATCGAACTTCGTTCGATGCTATTGTATAGCGTTGAACTGGTTCAATGCGACTACTGAATGGTAAATGGAGCG
>CAZTRH010000002.1:25945-68151 GCA_964616605.1 uncultured Ruminococcus sp. | reverse complement strand
ATCTTATTTTTCATCATTATTAAAAAAGTGCAGACCGAAAAATCAGTCTGCACTCTAATTTTTAATCAAGTTGTCCAAAAAACCGCTTAAAATCATCACAAACTTCAAGCGTGTAATATAAACATGATATTAAACAGGGTGAACCTTGTTTGCCTTGTCAGCGTGTTCAGCGTCAATTCCAAGCTGCTTGTCACGGCGCTTCTCAAAGAACTTCGGAGCAACCTTCGGGAACATAGCGTAAGTGAGGATATCCTCAACAGACGATCCGTCGCACCATTCCTTAGCTTCTTCTTTCATTGCGTCAAACTCGGGACTAAGCAGGTCAGCCGGACGGCAGGTAATCGGCTCTTCTGCGCCGAGAATTTGCTTTCTGAACTCAGGATCAATCTCAACGGGAGTCTTACCGTACTCGCCCTTAACAAGACCCTTGAACTCCTTTGTTACAGTCTTGTAACGCTCGCCTGTGATTACATTGAACACAGCCTGTGTTCCGACAATCTGAGATGTAGGAGTAACCAGTGGTGGGAAACCGCTGTCCTTACGAACACGGGGAACTTCTCTGAGTACTTCATCAAGTCTGTCGGCCTTTCCCGCCTGCTTAAGCTGAGAAAGCAAGTTTGACAGCATTCCTCCGGGTACCTGATAAATCAGCGCATTTGCGTTAGTAGCAAGCATAGACGGGTCAATAAGACCGTTGTCAATGTACTTCTTGCGCAGCTTCATAAAGTAATCACGGATTTCGTTGAGCTTAACAAGATCAAGACCTGTATCATACTCAGTTCCCTGGAAAGTAGCAACTATAGACTCGGTAGGAGCGTGTGATGTGCCAAGAGCCAGAGGTGACATAGCAGTATCAACGCCGTCAACACCTGCTTCAACAGCCTTGAGAATACACATGGAAGCAAGTCCCGATGTATAGTGAGTGTGAAGCTGAATAGGAATGTTAACTGCACTCTTGAGATCTCTTACAAGGCTTTCAGCCTCATAAGGAGTAAGCAGAGCCGCCATATCCTTGATGCAGATAGAGTCTGCACCTGCACTCTCAACCTGCTTTGCATAATTCATATAGTACTCGTGAGTGAACACTTCGCCGAGCGTATAGGAAATCGCAACCTGTGCGTGTCCCTGCTCCTTCTTAGCAGCCTTGATAGCGGTTTCGAGGTTTCTGATATCGTTGAGTGCGTCAAAGATACGGATAATGTCAATACCGTTTGCAATAGACTTCTGAACAAAGTACTCAACAAGGTCGTCCGCATAGTGACGATAACCCAGCATATTCTGTCCTCTGAACAGCATCTGCAGCTTTGTGTTGGGCATTTCCTTACGTATAATTCTCAGACGCTCCCACGGGTCTTCATCAAGGAAGCGAATGCAGGAGTCGAACGTTGCGCCGCCCCAGCACTCTGCCGAATAAAAGCCGATCTTATCCATCTCGGAAAGAATAGGACGCATATCGTCCATGGACATTCTTGTGGCAAGCAAACTCTGGTGTGCGTCACGAAGAACGGTTTCTGTTATTTTTAATTTTGCCATAATAATCTCCTTAAAGTAAAGTTTTTCGGCTATCAGCTGATTGTAACAACAGCGGCGCCTGTTTCTACTGCGTCACCTTTCGCAACGCATACAGACGCTACAACGCCATCTCTGTCGCATACGATGTCGTTTTCCATCTTCATAGCTTCAAGAACAGCGAGTACAGTACCGTTTGTAACCTTATCGCCAACCTTTACCTTAACTTCAACGATTGTTCCGTTCATAGGTGCGCCAAAAGGAGTGCCTGCACCAACAGCTGCCTTAGAAGCAGCAGTCTTCTTGGGAGCGGCAGCCTTGGGAGCAGCCGCAACAGGAGCAGAACCTGCGCCGTTCTCCTCTACTGTAACGTCATAAGCAGTACCATTTACGGTGATAGTATAGTTCTTCATTTTTACAAACCTCTCTTTTAAGAAATTATAATCAAAGTATATCCGAGCTTCTGTCTGCCACACAAACGACAAACTGACGGATTATCAGAATACAAAGTTAGCGTGCTTTCTTGCAGGGGAAGGCACTCTCTTGCTGTCAAGGAAATCAAGAGCCTTGCATACAGCCTCGCGAGTATCAGCGGCAGCGATAACACCGTCAACCATTCCAAGCGAAGCAGCGGCAAAAGGATTAGTTACAGGCTCCTCACCCGTAAATACCTTTCCTGCTTCAGGCGACATAGGAGCAATCTGCGCGTTCTCCCATGCATAAGTAACATCTGCGCTGTCAAAGGCAGCAAACGCACCGCCAAAAGCCTTTCCTGTAATTACGTTGACCTTAACGGTTGTGGAAGCCGCATAAACCTGAGCGAGTCTTGCTGCGTCACGAACGCTGCCTGCAAGCTCAGCTGCGCTTGACGGCTCAAATCCTTCTGTATCAACAAGTGTTACAACGGGAATTGAGAATGCGTCGGCGAAGTGAACAAAACGTGCAATCTTAGCGCAGTCAGCTGCGGTAAGCTTTGCTGCACGACCTGTGCTTACAATAGCTGCTGAAATTCCGTCAATGCTTGCAAGTGCGGTACAAGCAGCACTTCCGAACTCCTTGCCCAGTGCCACAACGCTGTCATTGTCAGCCAGAGCCTTCACGAGGTCGCAGCCCTTCATTGATGCAGAAATAGCAGCCTCTGTATCTGGGATTTCATAAGAAAATCCCGGAGTGAGATTATTCATAGGAAGAACGGGAACAAGCTTCTTCAGCAGTGCAACAGCTGCGTCAGCGTCCTTTACTACAACATCGGCAACGCCCGACTTAGCGGCATTTGCAGCCTTTCCTGCACCCTCGATTTTTCCATCGGGAGCATTGAACGGTGATGTCAGAAACAGCTCTGCGTCCTCTGTCATAACAGTGATGTCAGCCATCTCTGCGAGCATAGCTGCACAGCCTGCGCAAACGCCGTTTACAACAGCAATCTGGGGAACAACACCCGATACAGCTGCAGAAGCCTTCAGAATATCGCTGTAATCACGAAGAACTTCCATTCCCTCGTTCATGTCGCCGCCCTTTGAATCGAACATTCCGATAACAGGAGCGCCTGATTTTGCGGCAAGCTCATACACTCTCTTGATCTTAAGACTTGCGTTCCTGTTCACAGCTCCGCCCTTAACGGAACCGTCCTGTGCAAACAGGTATACGGAACAACCCTGAATTGTGCCGTAGCCTGCAACCACAGAGCTAACCTCTCCATCAGCAGACAGGAACTTGTCAAGCTCAGCAAAACTGTTCTCGTCCAAGAGGTTGTTGATTTTTTCTCTTGTGCTGCTTTCGGGAACACTCTGTTCCATTTCAGCAAGGGTTTTTGTAAACGCCATTTCTTTTCCTCCATTTATCACATCGAAAATATGGATTACTAAAAAAATATCCACGTTAATTATACTACATTATGAAAAAAATAACAAGGGTATTTTTTTCAGTATTCGTTTTTTTTACGTTTTAATTAAAAAAAAGCAATTATTCTTGTGCAAATTCAACAACAGTCCCTCTTTCGAGGGACCGACGTTTCTGTTAAAATGCTTTTTTCGGAACTAAACGCTTAAATTTCTTCTTATGAAAATCAAAACAAATAATTATCAACAGACCTGAACAAACACATCGTCAATGCAAACCGCAGGATTTCTTATCAAAAAAAACCGCTATGCTTTCAAGCCTGTTCCCGTCATCGATAAAGCCATGTTTCCTTAGCGTATTTTCATACTCGGGAACTTTAAACTCAGCCCTGTCAATCCCGTGCAGAGTCATAAGATTAAGTATGGCACGCACCAATCCGTCCGTGAAATAATCCTCACACTCCAGCTCGTCTATCACAAACGTATCGCCGCACAACGAGCCTGCTATTCTTCCAAGAACAACTTCCCCGTCCCTTGCGACAAACTCCGTTTTCTCAAAATTGTCCTTGTTTTGCAAAATCTCAATCATTTCAATCACCCATGCAGACTAAGAAAAGTTTCACTCGTTGTACGGAATAATTTTTCATCAAAATCAAGCGCCATTATCTTCTCACCCTGAACGGCAAAATAGAAAGTTCCAACACTGCTTTCAACCTTGAACAGCGCCTCAAATCCGCGATGCTCAATCAAGAAAATATAGCCATATTCCGCTTTCAGCTCGCTACGTTCCCGATAATCTCTGCCTTTTACAAGCAGCCTGTCAATAGCCTCCTGTGCCAGACTCTCCTTAAGCGCAAAATTATTGATTTCGTTAGATTTGCGAGGCTTTTTCGCAAACAGACCCATATCGGTTATCTCCTGTTTTTAAAAGGCTTTGTCTGCTGCTTTTTCTCAGCGGACGCCATTCGCAGAGATTTCACTTCTTCAGCGGTAAGGTCACGCCATTCGCCTGTTTTCAGCATTCCGAGCTTCACGCTTCCTACGGCGACGCGGCGAAGTCTGCCGACATTCAGACCAACAGCAGCACACATTCTTCTTATCTGACGATTAAGTCCCTGTTTGATAACTATTCGAAGTACAGTGCGGTTCGGCTCTTCAACAAGCACATCAACCGTACACGGCATAGTCACCTTGCCGTCATCAAGCTCAACGCCTGTCGAAAGGTGCGTCAGCTGTTCTTCGGAAACCTTTCCGTCTATCGTTACACGATAAGTCTTGCTGACGTGTCTTGAAGGGTGCGTAATCCTGTTTGCAAAATCGCCGTCATTGGTAAACAGCAGCAATCCTTCGGAATTTCTGTCAAGCCGTCCGACAGGCACAACACGTTCTTCTACTCCTTCCAGCAAATCAGCGGCAATCTTTCGTCCTTGCTCATCGCTCATTGTAGTGATATAACCACGAGGCTTATTCAGCATTATGTAGCGCTTTTCTCGTGGCTGTTCAGCAATCGCCCTGCCGTCAACCGCTATCAAATCACGAGTGCTTGCTTTATCCCCAAGGGAGCAAGGGCGACCGTTTACAGTCACCCGTCCCTGTGAAATAAGCTCCTCTGCCTTTCGGCGCGAACACAGTCCGCTATCCGAAATTATTTTTTGTATTCTTACTTCTTCCATTTCAATTATACTTCCAAATCCTATCAGGCATAAATCCCGATAAATTTTAACGCTTTCTGCCAGATACTCTGTTCGCTGTCAGCTTCATTAACGCTTTCACCTGCAAGCAGCGGCACAGTCTTGACCACTTTTCCGTTGATTGAATACAGCAGCTCGCCGACTTTCTGACCTTTTTCAATATTACCGTACAAGAACCTCGGCAGCATAACAGTCCGACAAAGCTTGCGCCTTTGCTCATCTGTCAGCGACAATGAAGTCTCTTCAGCGTACACCATAACGCTTTTACCCGTCCCTGCAACAGCAACTTCCTTTGAATACGATGTATCAAGCGGATAGGATTTTACTTTAGTAAAGCCATAATCCAGCATTGCCGCATGATCGTTATAGTCGTCACTGTCATTCAGCGTTACGGCAATAAGGGTTGTTCCGTCGCGCTCTGCCGCCGACACCAGACACCTGCGCGCATTGTCGGTAAACCCGGGTTTAACGCCGATTGCTCCATCGTAACGTGTAAGCATTTTGTTTGAATTATAAAGGGTGCGTTTATACGGAGGATTTCCGTATTCAAGCTCCATTGACTTTGTGGCTGCTATCTCTCTGAACAATTCATTCTTCATTGCATACGCCGTAAGCATTGCAAGGTCGTATGCAGAAGTGTAATGTCCCTGTGCGTCCAATCCCGAAGGCGTTACAAAATGGGTATCCGAAAGCCCCAGTTCCGCCGCCTTATCATTCATCATCTGAACAAATTCCGGAATACTTCCCGCAACGGATACCGCCGCCGCATTAGCAGCGTCATTCCCCGAAGGCAGAATAATCCCATACAGCAGATCACGCCTTGAAACACGATCCCCCTCGCGCAGTCCCATCGTAGTCCCTTCAACCATTATGGCAAGCGGATCTACAACAAACTCCCTGTCGGGATCCCCTGCCTCAATGGTCAGAACAGCAGTCATTATCTTGGTAGTAGACGCCATCGCCCGCTTTGTGTGCATGTCCTTTGCATACAGGACAGTTCCAGTTTCCGCTTCGATAAGTATAGCACTTTTAGCGGAACAGTCAGGCATTTCAGCAAAACAATCTACTTTCAATCCATGAAATAAACCGCAGCAGATACACGCCGACAGCACACTCGATATTATTCTTTTCCCGATTAAATTCACAAAATCACTCCCCGAAAAATCTGAACGCCAAAAATCTTCATTCACAAGCGTCCTGCAATTATTCTGCCATTATTTCGGAGAAATATTCAAAGCAACTACCACGCACGATGTCGCTTCATCACAAATTATTCAGCGGATTTCTCCACTACTGCTTTTTCTTCCTTTGCAGCCTTCTTATCTGCCATCATACCCTTGATTTTGTCGATAAGACCCGGTATTGCGTCAACGATAGAGTCTACCGCTCCGCCCTTTGAGCCAAGTTCAAGCAGTCTTACATCACCGTCAGCCTTAATCACTATAAAAGCGACAGGCTTTACCGTAACGCCAGCGCCTGCTCCACCGCCGAACTTGTCAGCTGCCTGTGTCGGAAGGTCAGTTCCTCCCGAAACGAAGCCGAACGCAGCCTTAGAAACAGGAATTATCGTAGAACCCTCGACAAGGATAGGTTCGCCGATAATAGTGTTTACGTCTACCATCTCACGGATTTTCTCCATTGAAACGCCCATAATTCCTTCAATTGTGTGTGCCATAATAAACTCCTTTCGCAGTAACGGGATAATCCCGATTAAATCTTATTTTCCTGTAAGCTTTCCCACAGCGCCTTTCGCTTTATCGTCCGAAAGATATCGCTGCAGCGCACGGAACAAAAACGTCAGTCCGAAAGCAAGCATTGAACCGACCGTAAGTCGTACTTCCGTGTAAAAATCAACAACCGTTTCCTCGCTCTGAAAATCAACTTCAAGCTTAAGCCTATCAGGCTCTTTAAGTGTCAGCCATTCGTCCATAAGGTTCAAAGCAACTCCGAGCAGATAATTTGCCGTACCATAATTCAAAGCAGCCTTTGCAGCGTTTTCACCGCCTACGACAGCCTCCACACTCAGATGTGAAACACTTACACGCTTGAGCATCTTTTTCAAAGGTTTTCCAATACTGTCAAAAACAAGTTTTACAAGGTCAAGAATTTCACTCAACGACAGTTTTTTCTTATCGCCCTTTTCTTTCTCCTCATCTTTTTCAAGTTCTTTTTCGTCATCTTTTTTCGAGTGTTTTTTTTTCTTTATTTTGGCTTTGTTGCACCGTTTTCTTGCACTCGGATAAGTAAAGATTTTAATACCGCAAACCGAGATTTTCACAAGAAGCTCTCCGTTGTAGTCCACAACAACAGTTGCAATCAATCGCAGGATAAACAGCACAAGCAAAAGCACCGCACCAAGAATAATCCAGCCTGTCACCGACGCACCTCCCTGCTATCAATCTCATCGCAAATCTCAATCATTCATAAAACGCTTTTACTTATTCTTCCGAAAAGTTTTCAGCCCCAGTCGCTTCCTCGTCACTTTCACCGCCGTTTTCATCAGCTGCATAGTCAAATTCCTGATAATCTTCAAGATTTAACTGATCCGTTGAACCTGGGATCGGCGGCAGATCAGACAGCGAACTGAACCCGAAACACCTCAAAAATGTTTCCGTAGTCCTGTATGCGATAGGACGTCCCGGAACATCGTTAAGTCTGCCGTGTTCTTCAAGAAGATTTCGCTCCACAAGGCTTCTCACAACGCCCGAACTATCCACTCCACGCACTTGATCAACAAACGCACGGGTTACAGGCTGATTGTATGCGACAATCGCAAGCACTTCGAGTGCCGCCTGACTTAACGGTGCCTGCCTTTTGGTTTCCATAGCGGCTTTAACATATTTCGCAAGCTCGGGACGAGTCATCATCTGATAGCTGTCGCCGAGTTTTCCTATTGTAAATGCGCTGTTCTGCTCCTTATACCGTTCATTAAGCCGTTCCAGAATACGTTCTGCCGTATCCTGCTCTATCTCCGTGGCTTCCGCCAGTTTTTCAAGCTCAATCGGCTCTCCGCTGGCAAAAAGCACAGCTTCAACAGCAGCCATTCCATCAGTGAATTTCACTGTCATTCTCCTTTTCGTTATCTTCAGTCGGTGCGCTGCCAACAGCTTTCGCCCGTTCCTCAACAGTTGCAAGCCTTACGCTCTTTCCGTCCTCAGAAATAACAATTCTTCCGTCTTTTGAAAGTTCCAGAACGGCAAGAAAAGTCGCCACTTTTCTCGAACGGCTCTGTCCCTCATACAAACGCTTCATTTCTACAACATCATTGCGCCGAAGATTTTTCAGAATAGAGAACACTCCCGTAAACACGGTAACGTAGCTCTTTTCCACGGGCGGATTTACCGGTATACGCTCATACGCAGCCTTTTTCCGTGAACGCTCTGCAATAACGCTGTACGCAAGCAGAATTTCCTCCGGCTGATGCGTGCGGCGGTAAGTACTGTCTATGTCAATTTCGGCAGGCTCCCGAACGAAAATCATATCTCCCTGATACGACTTCTTCAGCTTCCCCGCCATAATCTTGCAAAGCGCAAGCTCTATAAGCGCACCCTGAAGCTCCTGCTTCATCTTCTCGCTTTCTTCTTTCGGCAAAAGTGCCGCACTCTTAATCAGAATGAGCCTTGACGCCATTTCAAGAAAATCAGCCGTGACTTCGATATCCGCTTCGGTCATACGTTCAAGATAATTCAGAAACTGTTCAAGCAAAACAGATATCTCAATATCCTGAATATTAAGCTTATGCTTCTGAATCAGCATAAGCATAAGATCCAGCGGCCCCTCGAATATTTCCAGTTTAAAATTCAGTTCAGTCATACCTGTCAGCGAATCCAAAACGTAATCAAATCAAGTCCAAGGTAAATAATCGAAGAAAGAATGCTCAGCGGCACTGTCAGAATACCCGAAACAAGCAATACAAGTACAATAAGATTTATGATATTTGCGTTTCTTTCAACAAAAATCGCAGCATTTCGGGGAAGTATTCCCTGTATAAGCACATATCCGTCAAATCCGGGAACAGGCAAAAGGTTCAGCACTGCTATATAAACCGAAATCAGCGCTGCCTGTGACAAAGCCAAGCTTACAAGATCAACAGTTTCAATCGCTGCACTTGACGCAAATATTACAAGCAGCAGCTTTGCTATTATTATCAGAATAAGTCCCAGAAAAATCAGCGACACAATTCCCATCAAGGAAATCAGAAAAGCACTTTTTCTTATTGAATACTTTCTGCACCGTGAAATGTTAATAGGCGTAGGCTTCGACCAGCCAAAGCAGCACAGCAGCATACACAGCGCACCCATAAGATCAATATGCACAAGCGGATTGAGTGTATACCTGCCCATACTTTCAGCCGTATCATCACCCAGCTTCTTTGCAACCCAACATTTCATATATGCACGAAAAGGGAAACATAAAAACAGCAGCACAAAAACAGAAAAAAACGACAGAATGACAGCCGTCGTATTCTCGCCGCTGATTAGCATTAACAATGGTCCTTTCAAGAAAATCCTCCTCGTCTTGCTCTGAATATATTTGTTAATAAGATTATACAATCTTTATTATAACCGATTTGGTTATTTTTTTCAAGGGGTTTAGACCACTTTTTTAAAAAAACGTATTTAACCGCTTGACAAAAATGTCTTTAGGGTGTATAATTTATGCGTTGATTGTTTTTTTCGACATTTTGCCGTTGCAAATTGTGCTGCGGCTGAACATAATACAATTACGGAGGACATTCAAATGCTTACGCTTGACAGTGTTTATAAGGCTTCCCACGTTCTTAAAGAAGTTATCAGACACACCGATCTTATTAAAGCACCAAAAATTTCGACAGACTGCGAAATTTACCTCAAACCTGAAAATCTTCAGGTAACGGGTTCATTCAAGGTTCGCGGAGCTTATTACAAGATTTCACAGCTTACCGAAGAGGAAAAGGCAAAAGGTGTTATTGCCTGTTCAGCCGGAAATCACGCTCAGGGCGTTGCTCTTGCAGCCTCAAAAGCAGGAATAAAGTCGCTTATCTGCCTGCCCGATGGCGCTCCTATTTCCAAGGTAGAAGCCACAAAGTCCTATGGTGCCGAGGTATGCCTTGTGCCGGGTGTATATGACGACGCTTATAACAAAGCGCTGAGTCTGCGTGACGAAAAGGGTTATACATTCATTCACCCGTTTGACGACGAAAACGTAATTGCAGGTCAGGGTACAATCGGTCTTGAAATTCTGGACGATCTCCCCGATGTTGACGCAGTTCTTGTTCCAATCGGTGGCGGCGGACTTATTTCGGGCGTTGCATTTGCAATAAAACAGCTTAACCCCAAAGTCAAAGTATACGGTGTACAGGCTGCAGGTGCGCCTTCTATGTACAACTCTCTCAAAGACGGAAAAATCGAACGTCTTGACAGCGTTGCGACACTTGCGGACGGTATCGCAGTTAAAGAACCGGGAACAAACACATTCGAGCTTTGCTCAAAGTATGTTGACGAAGTTGTTACAGTCACCGAGGACGAGATTTCTTCCGCTATCCTCACACTTATCGAGCAGCAGAAGCTGATTTCCGAAGGTGCGGGCGCAGTATCTGTCGCAGCAGCTATGTTCAGAAAAGAGCTTCCTCTTAAAGGTAAAAAGGTTGTCTGCGTAGTATCGGGCGGTAACATTGACGTTACTATTCTCAACCGTGTAATAAGACGCGGACTTGTAAAGAGCGGACGTTCGGGTATGCTCAACATTGAGCTGGTTGATAAACCCGGCCAGCTTGTCGGAGTATCGCAGATTATCGCAAGCCACGGCGGCAACGTAACCACTGTACGTCACGAACGCGCCGATGAAAATCCCGATATAAACGGCTGCTTCCTCAGAATACAGCTTGAAACAAGGAACTCCGCTCATCTTGAAGAAATCCGCAAGGCACTTATTGACGAGGGATACAAACTCGTTGACTACATAAAGTAATGGAGGAAATCAAATGAAAACTGTTCACACTGACTCAGCACCTGCTGCAATCGGACCTTATGTACAGGCAAAGATTACAGGAAACCTTGTATACTCATCGGGACAAATTCCGATTGACCCTGCAACAGGAAACCTCGTAGACGGCGGAATTGAAGAGCAGACAAAGCGTGTCTGCGAAAACCTCAAGGCTGTTCTTGAAGCGGCAGGTTCTTCTCTTACCAAAGTCGTAAAGACAAACTGCTTCCTCAAGGATATCAACGATTTCGCAGCTTTTAATGGTGTTTATGCAGAGTACTTCACCGAAAAGCCTGCACGTTCATGCGTTGGCGGTCTGCAGATACCCAAGGGCGCACTTGTTGAGGTTGAAGTAATAGCAGAACTTTAAGACAAAATCCCGTGTCATAAGGCACGGGATTTTATTTTACCAAAACCAAACAAAGCCACCAAAAACAAAGAACCCACGCCAATATAACGTGGGTTTTGTATTATCAAAGCATAGACGCAATAAGTTCTTTAAGACGTGCAACAGCAGTTTCGGGGTTAAGTTTTTCGGAAAGCGTCTTATCTCTTGACGAAAGCTCAAACACTCCCTCGTCAAGATTTCTGGGAGATACCACTACTCTAAGCGGCACGCCGAGCAAGTCCGCATCGGAGAACATAACGCCAGCTCTTACGTTTCTGTCGTCGTAGATCACTTCAACACCGGCATTCTGCAAATCCTCATACAGCTTGTCCGCAGCAGCCTTTACACGCTCGTCATCGGGACGTACTGCACACAGATGAACCTGCCAAGGTGCAATCGCCATAGGCCAGATAGGACCGAAATCATCGTGAGAGCTTTCGCACACAGACGCCGCAAGTCTGCCCACTCCTATTCCATAGCAGCCCATGATGGGAGTCTGCTCCTTGCCGTCCTTGTCGAGGTAGGTCATACCCATAGACTTTGAGTATTTCGTACCAAGCTGGAAGATATTTCCCACTTCAATACCGCGGGAAATGGAAATCATCTTCTTGCCGCACTCAGGGCAAATACCACCGTCAGTGATTTTTGCGAAATCGTGATATTCCGCATTAGGAACGTCACGCTTCATATCAAGACCTGTTAAATGATACTCAGTCTTGTTCGCACCGCAAGAAAGATTATTTGCATTCTCAAGCGAAATATCGTAAAGCACGGTAAATTCGCCGTTGATTTTGAGGTTTACAGGACCAATATAGCCAGCATTCAGACCGCACTCATCTGTAATAACGGCAGGGTGAATATCACAGCCAAGGAAGTTTGTAACCTTTGTTTCGTTTACGTCAAGGTCGCCGCGGATAAAGATTACAACAAAGCTGTCGTCGCTGTTCTTCTGATAAACCACTGCCTTGCAGCTCTTGTCAAGCGGCATTTTAAGAAAGTCGCAGATATCCTCGATAGTGTGAATATCAGGAGTGAACACTTCTTTCAGCTCATTGGAATTACCATCACGCTGATTTTCGACAATAGACTTCGCAGCCTCTACATTCGCTGTATAGCCGCAGTCCTTACAAATGGCAATGCTGTCCTCGCCAATAGGGGTAAGCAGCATAAACTCGTGGGAAACGCTGCCGCCCATCATTCCGCTGTCGGACTTTACAGAAATTACATTCGGCGCACCACAACGCTTGTATATTCTCTCGTATGCCTTGTGCGCACGATCGTAATACTGCTCCAGATCTTCTTGAGAAGTGTGGAACGAGTATGCGTCTTTCATTGTGAACTCACGCACACGGATAAGACCACCGCGAGGACGTGCCTCATCACGGAATTTAGTCTGTATCTGATAAATCATAAACGGATACTTTGTATAAGTATTTGCATATTCACGCACAAGCTGCACGGCAGCCTCTTCGTGGGTCATTCCGAGAACCATAGGCTGGCGGTTTCTGTCTGTAAAACGCAGAAGCTCGCTTGCGATGCTCGAATATCTTCCCGACTCCTCCCACAATGACGCAGGCATAACCACGGGGAACAATACTTCTTGTCCGTCAATTGCGTCCATTTCCTCACGGATAATGTTCTCAATCTTCTTTGTTATACGCTTAAGCGGAGGGTAGCTGGAATAAATACCGTTCGCAACATATTTGATATAGCCGCCACGAACCATAAGAGCATGGCTGTCAATCTGACAATCCGAGGGACGCTCCTTAAAGCGATCGCCAACAAGTTTATCCAATTTCATATCTGTCACCTATCCTTAAAATAATTTATCACATATCTCGCAGAGATAATCAGCGCTTTCACGAAGTTCCGGAAACTCGCCGTAATTCTGTCTGTATAGTTCAACAATCATAGCGCCGTCAAAGCCGTTGCCCCGAAGTCGCTTTATAAGTTCCGTAAAGTCGAAATTTCCTTTGCCAAGCGGCAGACAATCACGCTCACTGTCAGCGTCTGAAAAATGACAATGCACAATGCTGTTTTCAAGTTCCCGCACATAGTCAAAGGGATCTTCATGACTTCTTCTTGCTTGTTTTAAATCCAGAACAAAAGCGGCATACTCACCAAGTTCTTTCTTCATATCTTTGAGAAAATCAAGCTTTCCCGAAAGGCAGTATGAAACATTTTCCTGCGCAACGGTTATCCCGTATTCCCTGCCAACTTCAGCTAACAGTCTGAATTGTCTGAAGTAATGCTGCGGCTGACATTTTGAACTTAAAATCGCCCCATGCACAACAAATATCTTTGCACCAAGCCTGTTCATACTGTGGAAAAAGCTGCGGTAAAGCATTATCATTTCGTCAATTCTTCTGTCGTATTCCGAAAACAGAAAAACACTCTCCATAGGTGAAGAAAACGGGTGGAACGAAGTGACATTCACTCCGTGATTATCTCGCATAGCAAGTATATCCGAAGTGCATTTTTCTCCGCCCTCATAGACGCTGTTCGCAAAGACCTCGATATTCTCAATACCCAGTCCGCAAAGTTCAGAAAATGCGTCCTCAGCGTGAAGCGGATAAAGAGAAGCTGTTGATACTCCGATTTTCATACACAAACCCTTGTATTAAAAACGTGCCGTTTCGTTCCGAAGTTGTATCGGAGTTATACGGCAATACCAATAAAAAACGTACAAATTGATTATATCACAATTTCCTCTCAATGTCAAGTGAATAATCAACCGAATTAGACAGATAATATCTTCTATCAATCAGAAATGAGGTGTCGGTATGGCGATAGTTTTAATAAGAGCGATAATCTTGTACATTGTGATTGCGTTTTCGCTGCGGCTGACGGGAAAACGACAGTTAGGTGAGCTTCAGCCTTCCGAGCTTGTAGTGACTATTCTTATTTCGAATATTGCAGCAATACCCGTAGAGGATAGTTCAGTACCTATGATAATGGGCATTGTGCCAATTCTTGCTCTGGTGTGTCTGGACGTAATTATGTCGGCATTGATGCTCAAATTCACGAAATTCAGAAAACTTGTTATCGGAAGTCCAAGAGTAATTATTTCAAACGGTGAAATACTCCAGAAAGAGATGAAACGTCTGCGGTATACGATAGACGATGTAATTGAAGCAATGCGCAGCCAACAGATATTTGACATAACAGAAATAAACTATGCCATAGTTGAAACCACGGGAAAAATAAATTTCATGCTGAAAAAGGACTTCCAGAATGCCCAGCGCAAAGACGTATCCTGCGGCGGAAGCTCAAATGATCCTCCAAGCGTGATAATCCGTGACGGTGCCATTGACTCCGACAAAATGCGAAATCTAAATCTTACAGAGCAGTGGCTTGAAAAAGTACTGATTGAAAATCACACAAACAAGCATGAAATATTCATTATGCTTGCGGACGATGGAGGGAAATACACAATAATCAAAAAGGAGCATAATGTATGAACCGACTGATTACCTCAATAATAATTCTCGTTGTAATGACAGCAGGTTGCATAGCGTCGGTCATCTGGGTAAATGCCTTTACAGAACGCATAGACGGTAAAATCAACGAAGTGGAGCAGGCATTTACTGAAAACGATATTGAAAGGACCTCACAAGCTGCACGGGAATTGCAAGAAGAATGGGATACGTTCCTTAAATATTCGATTTTCGTAAACGACCTCGGACATGCAATAGAGCTTACATCTGCTATATCGGAAGTTTATTCATTCGCACTTGAGGGCAACGAAGAAATTTACGCTTCATGTGACAGAGTACAGGCTCAGGTAAAACTATTCAGAGATATGCAGACGCCGACTCTCTGGAAAATATTATAAAAAAGGGAGCGGAATTACCGCTCCTTTTTTCAGAAAATCACTGGCTCAAACAAATTCTGTGCAATAAGACGATTTGGCGGATAACAGCGATTTACCGTCCACCAGCTTGCGCCTGCAAGGTTAAATTCGTCCACAAGCCGCAGTTTAGCATCAATACTCCGTGGGTCGTCAAACCAGACAACATGCCGCACTCCGTTTTCAGTATAGTAAAAGTATGGAGTCTGAGAATTTTCGTCAAAGAATATTTCCGAACCCTTCGAATTTGCAAGCTCAGTAGCAGCTGTAAAGCCAATGCTTCTCGCTGCCGTTCCACGCACATAAGGCAGCGTCCAGTCATAGCCGTAGTTCGGCATTCCAAGCAGGATTTTTCCCGATGGAATTTCCGTTACAGCATAGCTTAACACCTTGCGGACTTCCTCAATCGGCTGAACAGCCATCGGTGCAGACAGAATATAACCCCACTCGTAACTCATAAGAATGATGAAATCTGCCCATCTTCCCTGCTCCGCATAATCGTGCGACTCGTACAATATTCCGGGTTGGTCGGCACGATATTTTGGAGCTACGGCAGACGCAAGCAAATACCCCTTTTCGTGCAGACGCTGTGAAAGATTTTGTAAAAATCCATTGTACGCTTCCTTGTCGTCGGGCGAGATATATTCCATATCAAGGTTTACACCAAAATAGTTTTTTGCTTCAAGCTCAGCAAGAATATTGGTTATCAGCCGCTCCTGCTCCTCGGGTTCAGCTAAAATCTGCGACAATACTTCACTCGAAAAATTCCCGTCATATATGTTGGTTACTGTCATAAGCGGCATTACTCCGCTATTGCGTGCGGCTGTGATTATCCTGTCTGCGTCGGGGGCAATTATTTCTCCGTCTGATGTCAATGAATACGAAAACGGCGATATCAGAGATAAAAACGGGAAGGCGCATTCCATAGCATAATCCGTAATACTCGGATACGCATAACCGTTAAGCACAGCAGGTCTGCGAGCCGTATTATCCCCTATCGGAATAATTATCACCTGCCCTATCCGAAGCGATATCGGGTTAATATCAGGATTTGCTGCAATAAGTTCGTCCAATGGCACGTCATATTCCTGCGACAGCGAATACAGAGTCTGCCCCTCCCGCACCTCATAACGCAAACTATCCGATGATATTACAAGGCTCTGACCTACCGACAAAGTATCGGGATTACTCAAAGCATTATCGGCTGCTATCCTGCTTACAGGCACTGCGAACATTGATGAAATCCCATACAAAGTATCTCCTGATTTGACTGTATAAATAAACATAATCGCCCTCCATATAATTTAAAAAATCTGAAATGGCTGTGTAAAAATTTCTTTTCTCGCACCGAGAATATGTATTGCTGAAAAATCAGTGTAATTATAAGTCGAAAGCCGCCTGTTAAGCGAATCTACCGTATGCGCACATACAAAAATATTATCCGCAACAGCAGGCTTTGCAGCCGCTGACACAAAGACCGTATGATAATAGCTGCCATATTTGTCAATCAGTTGAATAACATCGCCCGCTTCAATTCTGTCAAGCGATGTTTCCTCACCGTAAACTGCCGCACCTTCATTCGTGAGAATGAATTCACGAAAAAAACTGACTCCTGTCCATGACGGCGCACGCTCATTTGAATTGATATAGTACCAGCCGTTTTCAGCAGAATAATTCATCACTTTGCACCCGGCATACAAGCATTGCGAAATATAATTTGTGCAATCTCCTCCGATATCCTCGAAATCGTAAAAACGAGGATTTCTTGAAAACGCCCATCTGACAGCATACCTTGTCGCAGCAAAGCGGTTGTAACCGATTTCGCTCAGCATAGAAATCACCCCTTGAAGCATTGTATGCAAATCATTCAATCCTGTGAAAACAAAAAACAGCTGCAGAAACGGAAAAACTCTTCCGAATGCTTTGTCAGATATAAATTCAATGTAAACACATGACGCAGAAACATTTTGTAAAATAAATGCTTATTACAGCGAAAATGTGCTAATTTTTAAAAAACCTCTTGAAATATCGGCGCAAACGTGGTAAAATAAAAGATGTAGTTTTTTAAAGAAGGAGTACTATCTGGTATGTCAATGAATTTTAAGCGAAAATTACCAATTCCGCAAGAAATAAAGAAAATGTATCCCCTATCGGGGGATATTACAAAAATTAAGGAAGAACGTGATCGTCAGATTGCCGATATATTCATGGGCAAATCGGACAAGTTTATCCTTATAATCGGACCTTGTTCCGCTGATAACGAGGAGTCCGTTATGGACTACATCTATCGTCTGGCAAAGGTTCAGGAACAGGTGAAGGACAAAATACTTATCATTCCGAGAGTCTACACAGGAAAACCCCGTACAAACGGCACAGGTTACAAGGGAATGATTCATCAGCCTGACCCGACAAAGGAAGAGGATATGCTTGAAGGCATTATCAAAATCAGAAAGCTTCATACCCGTGTAATACAGGAAACAGGCTTTACAACTGCCGATGAGATGCTCTATCCTGAAAATTATCGTTACCTGAACGACCTGCTGTCTTATGTCGCTATCGGCGCACGTTCAGTAGAAGACCAGCATCACCGCCTTGTTGCAAGCGGTATTGAATGCCCTGTGGGAATGAAAAATCCCACATCGGGTACGCTGTCTGTTATGTTCAATTCCATTCAGGCGGCACAGGCAAAGCACACTTTCATTTATCGTGGCTGGGAAGTGGAATCGGACGGCAATCCGCTGTGTCACGCTATTCTGCGCGGCGCACAGAACAAGCACGGGCAGACTATCCCGAACTACCATTTCGAGGACTTGAAATTGTGCTGCGACATCTACGAAGAAAAAGGACTTGCCAATCCCGCAATTATCGTAGATACCAACCATTCAAATTCGGGTAAAGATTATCTTGCACAGATCAGAATTTCCAATGAAATACTTCACTCAAAGCGCCATTCAGAGCAGATTAACAAGGCTGTAAAAGGTCTTATGATTGAAAGCTATATCGTTGACGGCGCACAGAAGATTGAAGAAGGAACATACGGAAAATCAATAACCGACCCATGTCTTGGCTGGGAAAAATCCGAAAGACTTATACTGGATATTGCTGATCAGTTGTAATACTGCTGCAAACCGATACCAAATTCAAGGAGAATATAAATGGGACTTTACGAAGAACTCGTTGAGCGTGGGCTTATTGCTCAGGTAACCAACGAAGAAGAAATAAAAGAAATGATTAACGCAGGCAAAGCCACTTTCTACATCGGCTTTGACCCGACAGCAGACAGCCTGCATGTCGGACACTTTATGGCACTGTGCCTTATGAAGCGTTTGCAGATGGCAGGAAACAAACCTATTGCACTGCTCGGCGGCGGCACGGGAATGATCGGCGACCCGTCAGGCAAGAGCGATATGAGAAAAATGCTTACAAAGGAAACAATAGAGCATAACATCGCTTGTTTCAAGAAGCAGATGAGCCGCTTTATCGACTTTTCAGATGACAAGGCTATAATGGTAAATAACGCTGATTGGCTGCTTGACCTCAATTATATTGATGTACTGCGTGAGGTCGGTGCGTGCTTCTCGGTAAATAAGATGCTTACTTTCGAGTGCTACAAGCAGCGTATGGAGCGCGGACTTACATTCCTTGAATTCAACTATATGATAATGCAGAGCTATGATTTCTATATGCTTTATCAGAAATACGGCTGCAATATGCAGTTCGGCGGCGACGACCAGTGGGCGAATATGCTCGGCGGTACAGAGCTTATCCGTAAGAAACTCGGCAAGGACGCTCACGCTATGACAATAACACTTCTGCTCAACTCCGAGGGCAAGAAGATGGGTAAGACGGAGAAGGGCGCAGTGTGGCTTGACCCCGAAAAGACTTCGCCTTACGAATTCTTCCAGTACTGGAGAAACGTTGCTGACGCAGATGTTCTTAAGTGCATCAAGATGCTGACATTCCTGCCTATGGAAGAAATCAGAGCAATGGAAAACTGGGAAGGTTCGCAGCTTAACAAGGCAAAGGAAATACTTGCTTATGAGCTTACAAAGCTTGTTCACGGCGAGGAAGAAGCGCAGAAGGCTCTTGAAGGCGCAAAATCGCTGTTCGGCGGCGCAGGAAATACCGACAATATGCCTACTGCGGCAGTTGAGCTTACAGACGGAAAAATTGGCATTCTCGACCTGCTTGTAAGCACAAAGCTTGCTCCTTCCAAGCGTGAAGCAAGAAACCTTGTTTCGGGCAAGGGCATTACAGTTGACGATGTTGTAATTGACGACCCCAACGCTCAGATTGAAATTTCCGACCATATCATTCTCAGAAAAGGCAAAAAGAGCTTCATTAAGGTGACCAAGGCATAATAAAAATAGTGGCTGTGAATTATTCACAGCCACTTGTTTTTATTTTTTCTTTGCATTAAGAAAATTAGTTGTTTTTAGGAATGGGTTATAAACAATATCCGAACAGTCCTCACTCATAAGGAAATATTCATTTTTATAATAAAGCGGAACAAAAGCGCATCTGTCAATCAGCATCTGCTCCGCTTGCTTAAACAGTTCTGAAAGCTGCAAAGTATCAGTCGTTTCTTTTGCCTGCTTTATAAGACTGTCGAAATCCTGACTCACAAATCCGCAGTAGTTAGCCGAATTATCGCTGCAGAACTGCTCAAGGTAAGCCGCAGGACTGTTGTATTTTCCGGAAAGTTCCATCACGGCTATTTCATAATCGCCATTCTGAATACGCTCTGTAAATTCTCCATCGCTCAACAGCTCAACAACGCAATAGAAACCGAACTCTCTCTGCCATTCCTGAAGTATGTAAGAAACAACGTTTTTTGCGGTTTCGCTGCAGACAATCACCCTTGCCCCGGTGAACAAATTCGAACTGAGTTTAGGCTTTTCGCTGCGGAAAATCTCACATGCCTGTTTAACGTCATAATCATACAAGTCAGCAGCGCCGACTTCGCTCCTGTAATTCTTATCGCCTGCCAGAACCTGTTCTGGAACAACGCCTTCCGCCTTTTTAAACCCGTCATTGTAAGCGTTTTTTACTTCATCAGCGTCAACCAGCATTGTCAGTGCAGACAAAAATTCCTTGTTTCTGAAAAGCTCGAAATTTCTGTTAAACACCAGTCCGCACGTTACTGTACTGTATTCCGAATATATATATTCATCATCTTTAAGAGCCTTCATCTCGTCATTTGACACTGCAACACAGTATGACGAGCCGCTTGTAAAATCGCTTATAAATTTCGACTTATCATCAAAGAAAAAATTCACTCCCGAAGGACAAGTATTGTATGCAGCCGCATTCAGTGCATTCCTACTCAGCAGAACGTTATTCACCGAGCCTTCCGAATACGGGTCGTAGCTCCAGCTTCTTACATAAAAACCGCCGTTTGACGCTGTGCATTCAGCCGACAAACCATACTTTGCGTGCGTAGTATTGAAAAATTCTTCATTACACGGCATTGCAGGCGGTTCCGCAAGCATAGCAAGAAAACGCGAATCAGGGTACTCCAGTGTTATTTCCAACTCAAAATCACTCAAAGCCTTAACCCGGACAGAAGACGGTGATAATTCTCCCGTATGAACAGCCTTTGAGTTTTTTATACAGTAATAATCGCTCGCTCTGGCAGCGTCAGTTGATGGCATAAACAAACGTTTGAATCCGAAAACAAAATCCTTTGCGGTACATTGCGCTTCAAATCCCCCGACGCTTTTCCAGAAAACATCTTGCCGCAGAATAAAATTATAAACTAAACCATCATCGGACACCGTATAGCTTTCCGCAACACCACAGCCAATTGTGCCATCTGCGCTGACTTTCATAAGTCCCATATAGATATTTTCTATAATTATATTGGAATTAAGTTCGTTTGCCTGCTGAGGGTCAAGAGTCTTGGGATTGGAAGATATAATGAACTTCATTACTGCGTCCAACCCATCATCTTTGCAGGCGGTAAACGAAAGCATAACCGATACCGCCGCCAGACAGGCAATTATTTTTCTGAATAGCTTTATTGTAATCTCCCCTTATGAATTAAATGCAGACGGCAACCGATCAGAAATCGCTGCCATCTGCTGAAAAAAATATCAGATGTCTTATAAATCAAGAGTTACTGCGCTGTTATTTTCAAGGCTTGACGGAACATCAATAATTCTCTGATTACTGCTGCCACGGAATTTCAACTGCAATGAACGTTTGTTAATATCAAACCGCCCGTCCACCAACACATCAATTACCGAAAGCAGATCAGCTATGCCTTGTTCATGGTGCGATTTTTCCACAAGCTGTTCAAACGTCCAGCCGCTGTAACACATCAGATGATACCCACGTTCCTTGAATTGCTTGCCCAGAGCATACAGTGCCTGCGGCTGACAAAAAGGCTCTCCACCCGAAAAAGTCACGCCCATGTGCAAGGGATTCTCCACACACTCGCAAAACAGCTGTTCGGTATCAACAACTTTTCCGCCGTCAAATGAGTGTGTTTCGGGGTTGTGACAGCCAACGCAGTTATGCACACACCCCTGCACAAACACTACATATCTTATTCCCGGGCCGTCCACGATAGACTCGCACACAGTACCCGCAATTCTGATTTCCAACCCAATCACTCCGGTTTCTTACTTTACGGAATTAGCAAACTTTGTCGGACGCTGTATTCTGTCAATCACAATCTCGTCCTCATGGCGGTGGCACTTGGGACATTCATCATCAATAATTCCCGTAAATCCGCAGCACGGGTCACGGTCTATCGGGTGATTTATCGCACCGTAACCTATACCCTGCTCCTTCATATAACGCACTATCTGCTCAAAAGCGTCAAGATTTTTAAGTGGGTCACCGTCAAGTTCAATATAGCTTATGTGTCCGCCGTTTGTAAATTCATGATACGGTGCTTCAATTCTTATTTTCCTGAATGCGCTGATGTTGTAATACACAGGAACATGGAAAGAGTTTGTATAGTAATCCTTATCTGTAATTCCCTTTATCTCTCCGTAGCGCTTCTTGTCAATCGCAATAAAACGTCCCGACAGTCCCTCGGCAGGAGTCGCAAGCAAACTGAAATTCAGCCCTGTTTCTTCACATTTTTTATCAACTCTCGCACGCATATGAGAAATAATCTCAATACCGAGTTTCTGCGCCTCTTCGCTCTCTCCGTGATGAACACCAAGCAGTGCGACCAGACATTCCGCAAGACCTATAAATCCTACCGACAAAGTACCGTGCTTAAGTATCTCACCGACCTTATCATCTTCTGAAAGTTTTTCAGAATCAATCCACACGCCCTGACCCATCAGGAACGGGTAGTTCTTCACCTTCTTGCGGCACTGGATTTCAAAACGGCTCAGCAGCTGATCGAAAACCAAATTCATCATACCGTCAAGCTTCTTGTAGAAGAGGTCGATATTCTTTTCCGACTCAATTCCAAGACGAGGAAGATTTATTGTCGTAAAGCTGAGATTTCCACGTCCTGTTACTATCTCACGGGACTTGTCATAGTTGTTTCCGATAACACGGGTTCTACAGCCCATATAAGCGATTTCTGTATTATAGTCGCCCTCTTTATAATATTGAAGATTAAACGGAGCGTCAATAAAGCTGAAATTCGGGAACATTCTCTTTGCAGAAACACGCATAGCCAGTTTAAAGAGGTCATAGTTCGGATCTTCCTTATTATAGTTCACACCCTCTTTAACCTTGAAAATATGTATCGGGAAAATCGGTGTTTCGCCGTTTCCGAGTCCGCTTTCTGTCGCAAGCATAACGTTTTCCGTTACCATTCTGCCTTCCGGAGAAGTATCCGTGCCGTAATTGATTGAGGAGAACGGATTTTGGGCGCCTGCACGGGAATTCATAGTATTGAGGTTATGAATAAGAGCCTCCATAGCCTGATAAGTTGCGCGATTGGTTTCACTTACAGCAAGGGCGTCAGCTTCGTCCTGGAGTTTCGAAAATTTATCGCCAAATTCGGGCGCAAGAATATCCCACTCGTGACTTTTATAATCGTCATTGCAGCGCAGTCTTGGTTCAACGCCAAACTGAGCTTCAATAGTATCACGAACGGACTTCAACTTTTCTGATATCTCATTGTAATCAATATTATCATAAGTATAAAGAATAGCCTTTGCAAGATTTTGAATATACATCTTGCGGAAAGTCTTTTTCACGCCCTCAGCCATTGCATAATCAAAGTTCGGCACTGACTGACCGCCGTGCTGATCATTCTGGTTTGATTGAATTGCGATGCACGCAAGAGCGGCATAGCTTGCTATATCATTAGGCTCGCGCAGAAAGCCGTGACCCGTTGAAAAGCCGTCCTTGAACAGCTTGAGCAAATCTATCTGACAGCAAGTAGTTGTAAGCGTGAAGAAATCAAGGTCGTGGATATGGATATCACCGCAGATATGCGCCTGAGAATGCAGCGGATCAAGGACATACATTTCATTGAACTGCTTTGCACCCTCGCTGCCGTATTTCAGCATAGTACCCATTGCGGTGTCACCGTCTATGTTTGCATTCTCACGTTTAATGTCAGAGTCAGCGGCAGAGCTGAAAGTCAAATCCTCATATATCTTCATCAGCGTTGAATTCATCTCACGCGCTCTTGTACGCTCCGCACGATAAAGAATGAACGCCTTAGCGGTTTTGGAGTGACCCTCCTCAATAAGCACACGCTCAACCATATCCTGAACCTCCTCAACAGAGGGAGTTCTTCCTATAATGGTACGGGAAATTTCGTCACAGACCTTTTCAGCCAGCTCCATAGATTCTTCAAAGTTGTGACCGCCAACCGACCTTGCAGCTTTATATATAGCATTTGCTATTTTGTCGATATTAAAGCCTGTCTGCCTTCCGTCACGCTTTTTGATTGTTGTTATCACTGCCATTATTTGCCGTCTCCTTTTAAGTTTGACAATATTTTCGCAATATCTTGTGCCACACAGCACCAATATATTCATTATACAGTAATTCAGAGCATTTGTCAATACACAAAATATTTTTTTACGACAAAAACTGCGGCATTCGCATAAGAACACCGCAGCAACGATTATTCATATTATCAGCAATTTTAGCACGCCCGAACTTTCAAGCATGGTAACAATAATAATTGCGCTCAAAGCAATGTTAAAAGCGTTTGAGATGAAGATGTACGACCACACAGAGCGCTTGCTTTTCAGCGACTGCGAAATAAAACCTATCCATGCAGCAGACGCTGCAAGCGCAATAATAATTGTTAATATACCTGCAAAGATATTCACATCAATGTGCATTGCAGAAATTACAATTGCTTCCAGAACGAAGCACACTACAGGCACAAGCATCATAGGCAACGAAGCCAAAGCCCAGTCCTTGTGTCCTCCCTTCAGAAAGAAGAATGAAATCAGCAGGAAAAAAACCGCTGTTACTCCACACTCAGCAGCCATAACTTACCCCATAAGAATATCAGCAGCTTTGCTGTTTTCGGAACAGATAGCATACGCCACAACATTGCCCTTTACACCGATATAGTAATCGTCCAGTTTATAGACCTGTTCAGCAGCAAGGGGATAATCTCTGAAAGTTTCTTCCTGATAGGAAATTCTGTTTTCAATCACTGTTCTGATTTCAGCGGCAGCCGCCTCATCTTTTGCAATCAGTATACCAAACTCATCGGGGGACATTCCGGACGGGCAGGTGTAAACCGAAAATTCACTGACACTCTCCTCGCTCACACCTACGAGTGCATACAGCTCATCTGCTGTTTCAAGTTTTCTCATTTCCGGGAATGTTATCTCCGACAATACTTTTGCGGTTTTTTCATCAATGGAAAGTTCCACCGCAGAAGAAGCAGATGAACTGTCAGTGCTGCTTGTTTCAGTGTCGCAGCCGCTCATCATAATACACGCAGCAGCAAGCACAGAAGCTGTAATAATTTTTTTCATTTTGTTATCCTTTCTTTTTTGACAACACCGCACAATTATCGGCAACGTCCTTGTTGACGCACGCTTGCTTGCATATTTCAGTATTGAGTGTAAGCTAAATACGGTCATCTTGCACAAATTTTATTTGAAAGGTACGCCCCCAGTGGGGAGGTGTCACGCAATAGCAGAAGGGTCAAGCGACAGACCAGCCTTACTGCATAAAATTTGCACAATCCCTTTTGGGGCAGCTCCTTCCTGAGGGAAGATATGACTGCGCAGTCGTAGGACAATAATTGTGCGGTGCAGCCTTAGTTCAATGATGCATAGTAATTGGGCGAATTTTCACCCGACATAATACTCTGAATTGACGAAAGCAGGATTTTATAAGTCGAACCCATAAAATGCAGTCCGTCCTGCTCTGCCAAATCAGATATGAAATTACCGTTTTCATCGCTGAAAACAGCGTTAAGGTCGTAATAATCAACCCCATTCTCCGCCGCCATTGACTTCAATTTTGCATTTACAATACGGATATTTCCGTTTGTGATATTACCTGTCTTAGCAGCGGAACTATCTGCCGTTACGGGCGGTATGGAAATCACGCAGATAAGGCTTTTGGGACAATTTGCTCTGAGCTGTTTTACAAGCTGTGCATACTGGGACACCATAGCATCGTAATTATTGCCTGCCGCCATAGTATTTGAACCCAGCATTACAAAAATCCTCTTCGGCTGGCGCTGTTTTGCATAATCAACAGCATTAACGCCCTTTGCATCAAAAGACTTATTCATAGCGCCTGACGGAGTATACCCGATTTTAGCCGCAACATTATCAGCACTAAGGAACCCGTAACCCGAAAGACCTGTGAAAATACTGTCGCCGATAAACAGATCCTTTTCAAAAAATTCCTTTGTATAAATCGTACTATAATTATAGGTTGCAGAAGAACTTGAACTTGCAGAAGATGATGATACGGTTGAACTAACGGTGGACGTTGATGAAACAGCAGACGAATTATCCGACTGTGAACTGCTCTCTGTGCTGCTCACATCAGAGGAAACTGCTGAACTGTCGGAACTATCCGAATTGCCCGAATCGCCCGAATCGCCCGAATCGCCCGAACTATCCGAAACTACTGACGACACAGACGCATCAGAGTCAGAACTGCCGGAATTTCTGTTTGAATTTTTAATTGATACCACAAACACGACAGCACAAATTGCAAGAATAAGTAAAACCATAACGATATATATTGCAATTACCGTCGGCGGAACGGAAGATCTTCTGCGTTTCTTCTGAACACGCTTTCCGCCTTTAATTCTTCTTGGGTCATATTGATTATTATGATTGTTACTGTCACCCATAGGGAACACCTCCACAAATGTTAAGCAAAAATAATGGCAATCTGGTGTTTTTAATCACTTTTCGACTATTATAACACATTGCCCATAAAAATTCAATAGAATTTCCCGAATTATAAGAAAAAAATCACAAAAACTCGGAGTCGTCCGCACACATAATCTTGGTTCTGACTATACTGCGTACTCTGATTTTTTCCAAATAATACTTTTCAAAAGCGTCAAGAACAAGTTTCGGGTTGATATTGAAATCATTTCCTGCCGGGAGCTTCAAACAAAGGCATTCACCTGCCGAAACTGAAAGAATACACGGCTTCAGATCTATTTCCGTAATTCCCCGCTTGGTTTTTTTCTCGGTCATAATACTTTCAAGCTGAGTAAATTCGATGAATTTAGCATAATCCATATCCGCTGTAATTTCATATTCTGCGCTTGTGATATCGGTGTTTTTCTTTACGGGAACAGATGTTTCCACGATGCGTATATCGCTTGGCAGCGCATTATTCAGCCGCTCGGTAACTTCGCTGTGCGGAATATCCTCCAGCAACCGAAAATCCGCCGCCTCACGCAGTCCTTCTTGTCCCAGCGACAGCGGCAGCATGAACTGCACATACATTCTGGGATTAAATCCTTCTGTGTACCATACAGGCAGCTTTGCGCGCTTTATTGAACGCTGCATAACGCCGTACAAATCAAGATGTGAAATATATTTCGCACGATCTGTCTTGCTGAAAAAAATTCGTGTATTAACTGATGCCACGGCAGATTTCACCTCCGACTTTTCTTGATACGCCACAGTTAGAGCAGCCCTCACGACAGTTGCGCGTGGGAATAGCTTCGTGCGCCTTTTTATTCTCTTCCACGAAAAACTCATGCGATACAAGCAGATCCATATGGCTCCACGGTGCAACCTCATCATAGCTGCGCCGTCTGTTTGCATAAAAGCACATATCCAATCCGCATTCTTCAAACGAAGTTTTCCACTTTTCAAAGTTGAAGTACTCGTCCCAGCCGTCAAGAAAGCAGCCTTTTTTCCAAGCCGTGTAAATAGCTTTGCCCACTCGTCTGTCGCCTCTTGCAAGAACCGCCTCAAGCAGCGATACATTATACTTTGAACGGGAAATTGTAATTTTCTTATCCTGTGCATACTGCATAAGCATAACCTGCTTTGCCTTGATCTCTTCCTCGCTTGCCTGCGGCTCGAACTCAAACGGAGTAAACGGCTTTGGAATAAACGTAGAAAGCGATACCGACACGCTCGGCTGCTTGCCCTTCTTGCGGTTGGGGTTCTGATAATATTGTTCGATTACCGCCTTTGCAAGGTCATAAACTCCCCTTACATCATCGTCCGTTTCAGTGGGAAGTCCCAGCATAAAATAGAGTTTCACCGCAGTATAACCGCCCTCAAACGCAATTTTGACGCTGCTCATAACGTCATTCTCGGTGACGTTCTTGTTTATAACGTCACGCAGGCGCTGACTGCCTGCTTCGGGAGCAAAAGTAAGACCGCTCTTGCGGACATCGGATATTTCTTTAAGCACGTCCTCGCTGAATCTGTCAATACGCAGCGACGGCAGAGAAAGGTTAATTCCGTTTTTGGAAGTGTAGTCGGTAAGCCCCGACAACAGCGGCACTATCTCCTTGTAATCGCCTGTCGAAAGAGAAGACAGCGATACCTCGTCATAACCTGTATTCTCGCAAAGCACCTTTGTGTTCTTTACGATAGTGTCAATATTCTTTTCACGATACGGACGGTAGATAAAGCCTGCCTGACAGAAGCGGCAGCCTCTTATACAGCCACGGAGTACCTCTACAACCGCTCTGTTGTGAACGATATCACAGAAAGGCACAACGAAATTTTCGGGATAATAAACCTTGTCGATATCCTTTATAATACGTTTTGTAACAGTTTTCGGTGCGCCATGGGACGGGGTAATATTCTTTACCGTGCCGTCCTCATTGTAAGACGGTTCATAGAATGCAGGAACATACACCCCCTCAAGTTGTGCCGCCTTTTCGAGAAACTGAGTTTTGGTGCTGCCGTCTTTCTTGCATTGCTCCATAAGCCGCATAAGTTCAAGGTTTACTTCCTCGCCCTCACCCAGTACGAACAAATCAAAGAAATCCGCAATAGGTTCTGCATTGCATACGCACGGACCGCCGCCCATAACGATCGGTGTAAGACTTTCCCTGTCTTTCGCAAGCACAGGAACACCGCTCATATCCAGCATTTCAAGAATTGTCGTATAGCACAATTCATACTGGATAGTAAAGCCGATAAAATCAAATTCGCTCAGCGGATCAAGGCTTTCCAGTGCATACAGCGGAATGTTATGCTCTTTCATCTTCTCACGCATATCGGCGAGCGGCATAAACGCTCTTTCGCACCAGTAGTTCGGCACAGCATTCTTCAATCCGTAAAGGATTTTCATTCCAAGGTGTGACATTCCTATTTCGTAAGTATCGGGAAAGCAGAACGCAAACCGCACGTCCACGTCCTCCTTGTTCTTCTGAACCGAACCTGTTTCACCGCCGATATATCGCGCAGGCCGCTCTACTTCAGGCAAGAACTCGTCAAGCTTTGCCATCATCTGTGTGTTTTTATACATTTCATAACTCCAAATAATTATTGTCTGAGTTTGCGCTCATACCATTCCTGAGAGGTCATAAGCACGGCACGGGGTTTTGAGCCTTCAAACGGACCCACAATTCCCATTTTTTCCATTGTATCAATCAGCCTTGCCGCTCTGCCATAACCCAGTTTCAGACGGCGCTGAAGCGCAGAAGTACTTGCTTGTCCTGCGGATACAACAAATTCAATTGCTTCTTCAAGCTTTTCGTCCTGTTCCATATCGTCGGACTCATCATCAGAGGAAGATTTATCAGTATTGGAAACTTTTTCTGCCTGACGTTCAATTTCAGCCATAATTCCCTCGTCATACTCTGCCTTGAACGTCTGCGTAATGAATTGTGTTACACGTTCAACCTCGTCATCTGAAACATAGCAGCCCTGAAGTCGTATCGGCTTCGGCGAACCAACGGGCATATACAGCATATCTCCGTTTCCGAGCAGCTTTTCTGCACCCGATGCGTCCAGAATTACACGGCTGTCAATCTGAGAGGCAACCATAAGCGCAATACGGCTCGGGATATTACCTTTAATAAGTCCCGTAACTACCTGAACCGTAGGCTTCTGAGTTGCAATAACAAGGTGCATACCTGCGGCTCTCGCTTTCTGTGCAAGACGGACAATGCTGTCCTCCACGTCTTTCGGAGAAGCCATCATCAGATCTGCAAGCTCATCAATGAATATTACAATATGCGGCATACGGGCAAGCTCGTCATTATCCTTGCACAGGTCATTGAAGCCGTCAATATTGCGGACGTTATTTTCAGAAAACAGCGTATAGCGCTTTTCCATTTCGGTTACCGCCCACGCAAGTGCGCCCGCAGCCTTTTTCGGGTCGGTCACAACAGGAATAAGCAAATGTGGTATTCCGTTGTACATCATAAATTCAACTTGCTTAGGGTCAACCATTATCAAGCGCACATCATCGGGAGTGGATTTCATAAGAATACTCATTATAATCGAGTTCACACACACCGATTTACCCGAACCCGTAGTACCTGCAATCAGCAGGTGCGGCATTTTAGATACATTGCAATGAACCGTAGTTCCGCTGATATCCTTTCCGAGAACAGTGTCAAGCTTCTTGTCAAACGTCTTTTTATACTCAACGGTATCCACAAGTTCACGGAAGAACACTGTATCCTTTACCTTATTGGGAATTTCAATTCCGACAGCCGCTTTATCGGGAACGGGTGCAATTCTCACGCCCGAAACAGCCAGATTCAACGCAACATCATCGGCAAGGTTTGCAATCTTGCTGATTTTAACTCCGGGTGCAGGCTGAAGTTCATATCGTGTAACGGAAGGTCCTCTGCTTGCTCCTATGTATGTGGTCTGCACTCCGAAACTTTTGAGAGTATCGACAAGTTTGTCGGCATTTCTGCGTATCTCGCTTTCGATATCCGCCTGCGGAACAGGCTTTTTCGGCTCGTTAAGCAGGCTCATAGGAGGCAGCGTGTACACTTCCTGAAGCGTGTAACCGCTGTTTTCATTGGTACGCAGCGGCTCGCTTTCTGACAGCGTTACAATCTCCTTCTTTTCCGCACGAGGAACAGGCGGTTCCATCATACCCGAATTATCAAAGACGTGTTTTGTCTGATTATCGGGATTTTCGTTTATTTCTTCGATATCAAGCGACAACTCCGCTTCGTCCATATCAGACACAAGATTTTTTTCATTGTAAAGCTCGTCCGAAGTTGTAACGTCCGACTTCGGTGCGTCAACAATCTTAGAAACACGAGCCATACCCTTTTCATCGTTGAATTTATCAAGAGCGTCCACGATAGGCACAAGGTCGATATCAGCCTCATATGTTTTTGGCGGCTCAGGCGCTTTATCACGCATAATCGGGTGGCGGCGCTCCATGTATTTTTTCAGTGCCTGCTGATAATCGCGGGTTTCACGGTTCTGCTCCTCAATTTCTTCAGGCTTGTACTCACCGAGCATCTTTATTGATTTTTTGCTATCGGCAGACTGCACATTTTTTTCAACTTGTTTTTCCGTTGTATCGGCAACAGTTTTTTCAGCAGCGGCTTCCGACTTTGCGGCAGCAGGCTTCATCGGCTTTCCGACACCGTTTACAATTTCCTGCATATTCTCCAGCTTTTTACGGCGAGCTTCAATTTCAGCATTGTGACGAGCCTGCTTTTCCTGCTCGCGCAAAGCCGCAATTTCACGGTCACGCTGAAGTTTCTGCTGACGCTTTTCCTGCTGAATGCGGCGATATTCTTCGTTTGCCAGAGCGGACTCCTCACGGCGAACAGCGTGTTTTTCAGCGACATTCTCTCCCGTTTTCTTAACAGAACCGCCTATCTTTCTGAAAAGCTCGTCCACAGGCATATCTATCATCAGAAGCACAAATCCGAAAAGCAATATTATTACAATCGCAAGTGCGCCCCATCTTCCGAGAAACAGCAGCGGCACACCCAGAAACAGCGCAAAAAAACCGCCGCCCTTAAAATCTTTTCCGTTTATGTAAAGGTTTTTCACCACTTCGCCAAAATTCTCGCCATTTACTTTTCCCACAGCGATAATCTCAACGCCTGCACACAGCAGCAGCACTATAAACACAGCCTTTGCCACAGTCATTGCGATTGTGTTCTTCGGCTGCTGAGCGGATATAACATATGCGGTGTATATCATCACCGGACCGAAAACATAAGCCGTATAGCCGAACAGTCCGTGCATAACATTATACAGCGCCCTCCAGCCCTCGCTTCCCGGAATTACAGACAGCAATGCTATAAAAAGACCCAAAGCAAGCAGTATTACCGAAGCTATTCTGCGTCTTGCAAGGCTTTTGCGCATTGCCTCCTCGCGCAGGCGCTGCTCTTCCTGAGCTTTTTTTGAACGCGACGAGGATTTCGCAGAAGATGAAGATTTTGAACGCCCCGTAGTTCCTGTCGTTCTGGTTGTTTTAGCAGCCGTTCGGGATGGATTTTTTCTTTCAGCCATTTTTTCTTCCTTTTCTTTTGATTACCATTGTTCAAAAAGTGCTTGACGCGCCTTTAAAGCAGCACCGCACAATATACATTTGCACACTTTCACATCAGCATTTCCGATTAACTGCTTTTTAAAGACCGAGTAGTGCAGAAATAGTATTTCCCGTGATATGTTCCCACATACCTCCCGCAACGCAGGCAATTCCAAGCAGCAGTGTATAAAATCCGAATATTTTGAAGCGGTCCTTTTTAAGAAGCCACGCAACAAGTTTAATAGCGAGAAATCCCACAACAGCGGAAATCACAAAGCCAATTCCCAATGCAATCCAGTTAAGCTCAAGTTCAGACTGAACCGCATCACCGAGTTCCAGCACGCTGCCTCCAAGAATTGCGGGAATGCCGAGTATAAAAGCAAACGACACAGCGGTATCCTTATCCAGTCCGCAAAAAAGTCCTGCGGCAGTTGTAGTTCCCGAACGGGATACTCCGGGAAACAGCGCCACACACTGGAACAGACCCACCGTAATGCCGTCTGTTACTCTCATCTGCTCTCCTGTTTTTCTGCCTTTGCATCTGTCCGACAAAAACAAAAGCAGTGCAGTGAACATAAAAGCCACGCCCTCAAAAACAATATCGTTATCCGTCTGACGGGCAGTGAAAAAGTCCTTGACGAAATAAACAGGCACAAGAATGAGTGTGGCAATAATTACCATAATCATCATGCGGCGTTCTGGATTCATATTCTTCCATGAGAATTTTCCCTTGAAAATATCGCCTATCGTAAAGAAAAATTCCTTTATCATGCCCCGGATTGTTTTCCAGAACGCTGCGCACACAGCCGCAAGCGTTCCCAGATGAAGCACAATCGACATCACCAGTGCCGTATCCGAAGAATAGCCTGTTATATGCTGCACAACCGACAGATGCCCCGAACTCGAAACGGGCAGAAATTCCGTTAATCCTTGTATTACCGCTTGAATAACAACGCTTATGTAATCCATAATCAAACCTCTCAATATGTATACCGCCCGAAGTTTCTGAGCGGCAATATTTCAGACCAAAATCAGTTTTGAAGCAATAGTCCAAACCGACAGTTCCAATGCAGTTTCTTCACAAAATCAGCCGCCATTGAAATGCAGCAGTTTCATAGCGTCCCACGCAGCCACTTTGCGCAGCAGTTCTCCGTCAAAATCGTTTGTTCTTTCTTCAATCATCGTATATCGCCCCGTTTCCTGAGCGACATTTCCGAACACGCGCCATCGGAATAAGAAATTATCCTTCCGTTATGCTTTACGTTCACAACAGGGACATTCTCTGCACCATCTGTTGATTTTGACTTACGGGATTTGGGCTTCTGAGCTTTCCGATCTTTTTCTATCATCTTATACAGCCGCTCAATTGCGTCCGAGAGTGAACCCAGCCTGTCGATAAGACCTTCCTTAACCGCAGCTTTCCCCTCAAGCACTGAGCCGACATCAAGAACAAGCTCATCACGGCGCATCATCAGCTCCTTAAACCGTTCAGGCTTAATCTTGCTGTTTGACGTGACAAACTTTGTTATACGCTCCTGCATCTTTTCAAAATAGTGCATAGTCTGAGGCACGCCCAGCATCATTCCGTTCATACGAACAGGGTGAATAGTCATCGTAGCGCTTGGCACAATAAAGCTCTCTTTTGCCGAAACCGCAAGCGGCACACCGATTGAATGTCCCCCGCCAAGCACAATAGATACCGTAGGCTTGCTCATACCTGCGATAAGTTCCGCAATAGCAAGACCTGCCTCCACATCGCCGCCCACAGTATTAAGAACAATCAGCAGTCCTTCCACAGAGCTATCCTGTTCAACAGATACCAGAGCAGGAATAATATGCTCGTACTTCGTAGCCTTATTTTCGGGTGGGAGAATATAATGCCCCTCGATTTGTCCTATAATCGACAAACACTGAATATTATGCAGAGCATTGTTTGAATTTACAATGCCCGTATCAATTATCTGTTGGTTTTGCTCTTCAGAAAAGGGAGCTTGTCTGTCATCACTCATTTCCCCTAACCTCCTGTAATTTTGATATATATTATGGTTCAAAGGGGAAAATTTATTCATGCTGTTACTGACATACAAATTTATTATAGCACATTTCGCCTCGAATTTCAATACTTATTTCTTTATAAGATGTCATTTTTTCCGACAATTTACCATCTATGAAAAACAATATCGGATAATCATACTTCGTCCGAAACAAGCATACAATACAGTGAAAGCAAACAAGGAACAGCGTGAAAATAATTTGCTGCCGCCTTTATAAAACCGTTCTCAGAACTCAAGGAGGATTACTATGAAAGAAACAAACCGAAACGCCGTTCATATTGATGAAACAATATTCGACGGTCAGACAGAGCAGGGCGTAGAACTGGACTACGTTCTCCCCGATTATTGCCCCGATATATTCAAGATATTATCCTGTACGCTTACTCCCGGCATAACCTCACGCAGCGTTACAAGCGACGGAAAGCTCGCACTTGACGGAATTGTTTACATAAAGGTTCTGTACCTCACAGAGAACAGTACTGACGTTCACTGCATAGATCAGCGTTACACTTACTCAAAACTACTGGATCTCAATTGCAATTCAGCTTCAGAGAATGCGCCGATAATCTGTATTTCAATGAAATCCGACTATTGCAACTGCCGCGCGTCCAGTCCTCGCAGACTTGACGTCAGAGGAGCAGTATCCTGTCGGATAAAAGCCGTTCAATGCGCCGAACATTGTCTGCCGGATATTTCCGACTCGCTGCAAGTCCGCAGGAAAGAAGTCCCTTGCTGCAGCAAAACGCTGTTTGCCGAAAAAACGGTTGTTGTCCGTGAGGATATAGAAACAGGAGCATCGGGAATTGCATTTATAATCCGGTCTGATGCAGTCCCGAAAGTCACAGATCTTCGCATTGTCGCAGATAAAGCCGTGCTTAAAGGCACAGTTACCATCAACGCCCTTTATGGTGTGTTCAATCCCGAAACAAACGGCTGTACGGAAACTGAAAAAATGTCGGCTGACATTCCCATAAGCGCCATACTCGACATTAACGGAATTACAGACCGCCATAAGACTTTCGCTGAATTATGCACGCTTAGTATGGAGCTGATTTCCAGACCCGACAGCGGTCTGATTTCCTGCGAGCTGCTTGTTATGTCACGAGTTCGTGCTAAATCTGACGATACAGCTACAATAGCAACAGACGTTTATTCAACCGACTATGAAACCGGATTTAGTTCTGAAAATCTGCGGATACCATCAAATCCACGAACGATTTCGCAGAACATCACCGCCCGATCGGTTATCGAATGCGACAGAGGAGAAATCCGTTCCGTATGGGACGTATCAAGCGACCTGAGAAACCCTGTCTGCCGTCCTAACGCAAACGGAGAACTCACGCTCAGTGGTCAGCTATACATAAACGCTTACGGAAAAACTGCCGATGGTATGCCATTTTCACTTGAAAAGCAGGAAGTTTTAGAGCAGACGGTATCAGCCGCTGCCGGTCCTGCCGCTTCAATCGACTTCAACGCCTGCGTTACAGACACAAGCTTTTCTATAAAATCCGATGGCAGCCTTGACGTAACTTCAACGATAGCATTTGACGCCTGCCTTAACGATATAAGCTCTGTCGAAGCTATAAATTCAGTCAGCATAAACGAAGAGATGCCAAAGGAAAAAACAGACGAATTTGCCCTAAGGATATGCTATTCCGACTCCTCAACCGATTGCTGGAGTATAGCGAAGAAATATAACACAACAGTCCGTGCAATAATGGAAGAAAATGATATGGACGAAAGTTCCGACTGCGATACGCCGCTGTCGGGTATGATAATAATTCCCACAGTGTGAAAGGAGCGTCAGACATGGAACATTCAATCTATAACGACATTGCAAAACGCACAGACGGCAATATTTATTTAGGAGTCGTAGGTCCCGTCCGTTCGGGAAAATCAACGTTCATAAGCAGATTTATGAATAATATCGTTATCCCGAATATTTCCGATGACTACCGCCGTGAACGCGCAAACGATGAATTGCCGCAATCAAGCGCAGGCAAAACGATCATGACCACAGAACCGAAATTTGTTCCCGAAGAAGCCGTGTCAATCGAACTTCCCGAAGGTGTGAAAATGAACGTCCGTATGATCGATTGCGTGGGATATATAGTTCCAAGCGCAATAGGATACATAGAAAACGAAGCACCCCGAATGGTCATGACCCCATGGTTCGAAGAAGAAGTGCCTTTTAATATGGCGGCAGAAGTCGGAACACGAAAAGTAATCACCGACCACTCCACGATCGGAATAGTAGTAACAACAGATGGCAGTATCAGTGATATTCCCAGAAGCGAGTACGAAGCCGCCGAAGAACGGATAATCAGTGAACTCAACGAGATAAATAAGCCGTTTGTGGTTCTGCTCAACTGCACCAATCCGGACTCTGCCGAAAACCGCACACTTGCAAAATCGCTATCAGAGAAGTACGCTGCTGAAGTTATTCCGATAAACTGCGTCGACCTTACGGAAGAGAAAATCCTTGAAATACTCGGTAAGGTGCTGCTGAAATTTCCTGTATGCGAAGTCAGAATACGAATGCCACGATGGATAACCGCACTGAATAAGGAGCATTGGCTGAAAAAGGAAGTATTCAGCTGTATCAGAGAAGCCGCAGCCAATATCAAGGGAATAAACGATATCAAGACCTGTGCAGACGCAATTTCCAACTGTGAATTTGTAAAGCGTGCATATGCCGAAGAACTGGATCTTGGAACAGGTTCGGGAACAATCGACATAACTCTTAAAAACGAGTTGTTTTATAAAATACTCGGTGAAGCTACGGGGATTGAACTCAACAGCGAAAACGACCTCATGCCGTGTATGATAGAGCTTGCCGCAATCAAACGCAAATACGAGCGCGTTAAAAACGCCCTTGAAGAAGTAGAGGCAACGGGATACGGAATAGTGCTGCCGCAGATGGACGAACTCACCCTTGAAGAACCCGAAATCATCAGACAGGGCGGGAAGTATGGCGTCCGCCTTAAAGCCTCCGCACCATCAATCCACATGATGTCGGCAAATATCACAACTGAAATAAACCCCATTGTCGGCAGCGAAAAGCAATCCGAAGAACTGATAAGCTACCTGCTCAACGATTTCGAGGAAAACCCCACCAAAATCTGGGAAAGCAATATTTTCGGAAAATCCCTGTCCGATCTGGTAAACGAAGGACTTCACAACAAGCTTAACCGTATGCCGAATGACGCAAGAATGAAACTCCAGGAAACCATTCAGCGTATTATAAACGAAGGCTGCGGCGGACTCATCTGCATTATCCTTTAAATTGCCATAATCCTCCTTTAGTTTTCTTATCAAGGAGCGTCCCACACGAGGCGCTCCTATTTTTTTTAAAATAATCCCCCGGACTATTGTCCGAGGGATTTTCAATATCAGATTAAAATTCAGTGTCTGAAATTACTTTGCGCTCTGCTGATAGCTTTCAACCATACGCTTTACCATCATGCCGCCTACGGAACCTGCCTGACGAGCGGTGATATCGCCGTTGTAGCCATTGCCGAGATTTACGCCAACCTCATTTGCCGCCTGCATCTTAAGGCTCTCAAGAGCTGCTTTTGACTGTTTATTAGACATAACAATTTCTCCTTAATATCAATAATGTGCAGGGCATTCTGTGAAATCCGAAGTACGGATTAACCCTTGCGCTAATATTATCTTCTCTCCTGCGGGAAATATTAAAGGTAATTGTTTGATGTTGTGTCAGTTTTTTCAACAGAGGATTTAAGGAACCTATACATCATGATGTCGGTATCAGACTGCTTCTGTCAAAGAATCTCTCTATTCCAGAAGTAATCGCCTGTGCCATTCCGACTTGATTTTCAGAATTTGCCATAAGCAAGCATTCCTTTGCATTGGAAACAAATCCCATCTCCACCATTACCGATGGAACGCTCTGTTCAAGCGTCATCATATAATAGCTGTACTTGTCGCCTCTGGAACTGTTTGTGCCGTCATTGTACCAATTGCTGTCATAATAAGCTGCAAGGCTGTCGTTTATAGATTTTGCAAGCGGCTGCGAGAACGGCGTGAAATAATACACCTCTACGCCGTGCGCCGATTGGTTCTCCGCACTGTTGCAATGCAGCGAAATATAAAGATCAGCGTCATAAGTTCTGGCGTAATTAGAACGATAACGAGTGTTATAGTACTGATTTTCAGTATCAAGTCTGTATACAATCGCACCTTCCGCTTCAAGTGCCTTTGCAAGCTGCTTTGACGCAGCAACAGTAATGGACTGCTCTGTAACTTCGCCGATTGCTCCCGGGTCGATAACGCCGTTTTCCTTAACGCCATGTCCCGGATCAATCACAATAACCTTTCCTGCAAGAGATGGTGTTATTACTCTGAATTGCAGCAGCAATTCACCGTCCTTATCGTATGTAGCATACACACCGCCATAAATTCCGGGCTGTCTTAACTTCAGCTTCATTCTGAATTTGGGAATGTCGTCTACCGTGACAGTTTCCCACTCGCCTTTCGAGAACAATGCGCAGGAGTCAAAATCCGGCAGCTTTGTTACCGATGTTATATTATCAAATGTAACATAAACATATTCGGGGGAGAAACTGTCCACCTTGAATGGTCCGTAAATTCCCTCAGAATAGCTTACAGAAGTCGTAACATTGAAACTCGACTTATATGAGAGGCTCATTCTGATGAAACTCTTGCCGTTATGATTTCCGACTGACACCACTTCAAGTTCATTCTTGTCAAGTCCTGTGTCATCAAACAGCTGAACGTCCTCAAGACGATAACGCTTTCCGCTTGTGGAAATAACATATCCGTCCACAGTGGATTTATAGTAATCAAGCGTGCCTTTCGGAGATTCGATAAACACAGGCGATGGCACAGTACCCGTCATCATAGGGTCATATACCTTAGTATAATCCTGAAGCACTCTTATATACTTCACATAATCGTTCTCGGTTTTGATGGGGTCCATTGTTCCAACAACTTCGCCCGTGCCTGCCGAGGACTGATCCTTGATATTAAATTCGATATTCACCTTCGGCGGTTCGGGTTTTGCTTCAACTGTTACAGAACCTCCTGTAAGGTATTTTTCTATTCCCAAATAATTTGCATAATAAGTAATTTTTCCCAGTGCCTGTTCTCTGCCGATTACGCCGTCGGGAGTAGTGTAATAGCCGACATACTCCGCATAAGAACCGTTGACATCAGTAACTTCAGAATTTTCTTTCATCTGAAGATTTACAATTTTTCCGTTAATGGAAGCGGATACCTTTGAACCGCTGTAAGCGACAGCCTGAAGAGTAATCTTAGTACCGCCTTCAACCTTGATGTCGGTTGTTGTGCCGATAGTCTTGATTACTTCGACCTTGCGGTCAATAACATATTTGAACTTCTTTCCCTTATGTTCAATAACAAAAGTATTTTTTCCGACAGCAAGGTCTTTTTGAATATAGAAATTTCCTGCTTCATTAAGAGTTATCTTTTTTCCGTCAAGATATACGTCAAAGTTTTCGTCAAAAGTACCTGCAAATTTAACCATTTTGTCGTATGTTACAAATTGCAGCTGCGTTGGGGAAATCATTTCAAGATTTTCCCACAGACTATCAACATTTATTTGCTCGTTAAAATATTTCAGCAGAGTATTTGTGCTGTCAAGAGGATTATCACGCAGCGACTGAAAAGAGCTGAATGCGCTGCCATAAATACCATCTGTTTCTTCCATTACGGCAAGCTGGCGCAGAAGCTGATCCTCGTTCCAGCCCGCACGATTTCCAATACGCTCATTAAGATGACACACATACGTTCTGCAATTGTTTTCAATACCCAGTTTACTCCACCAAGAAACCACATTTCTGAAATTTATGGTAGTGCTTTCAGTCGAGCCATACGCACGCACAATCGTAAAATCGGGATATTGTTTTTCAACATATTTCTTTGTATTGCAAAATCCATCATAATACGCCTGAATGGTATCCTGGGTTTCCGAACCTTCAGCATTAACAGAGCTGTTCGCCCACATATCTTCAATCAGCAGTCCCACAGCGGTTGTATTGCTGGTCTTATGAACAATTTCACTTATCGAACGGATAATATATTCGTTCGTTTCATAAAGCCAGTTTTCATAGCCTATGCCCGACCCCGAACACAGATATTCTGCATACATTTCCGCAGTATCATAAGTATAATAATTTGTAAGCAGTATTCCTTCGCACGAATACTTCATAGCGAACTTATGAACAAGAGCCGAAAAGCCGTCTTTCAGACCGCCGCCCTTCTGAATTACATCATTAACAAAAACGCTCACGTCAAGCGAGAGATAAACGCTCAATCCCGACTGATGCGCCAAGGATACAACGTTATTGAGATTATCCTGCGTGCTTAAATCGAAATCATAGTATACCCCGTTATCATCGGAAGTATTTATAATAACGGCATTCATGCCATACCCGATTATTTCCGAACATACATCGGAAAAACCTTCCCCATTCAAAGAAAAATCTTCTTCGGGTGTTAAGAAAACAGCTTTCATAGAATCCTGAAGTACAATCATATTCTCAGGATTATCAGACCCAAAGCCTGTATTGGTATCTTGCACCGTTTCAGATACGTCAGTACTGCTGCTTTCTGCTTCTGCAGGCACTGCGCTTTCAGAAAAAGCATAACCCGTAAGCAGCCATGCCGCAAGCAGCCCCGACAAAGCTCTCTTCAAAAATCTTTTCATTTTAATTTCCCCATTTTTTCACAACTGTTATCTGAAATACCATTTCTCTGAGTTAATCCGTCATTGCTTAAGCACAGCCTTCAGCGATGAAATTTCTTTATCAACCTGTTCTTTTACCGAACTTTCGGGAGAAAAGATACAACCGTATCTGAAAAGCGAAATTCCCCCATATTGAGTCTGTTCGCAGCATTCAAGGAATTGCCGCATCAGAATATTCTCATCGGTAATCCACTCATTTTTTCCTTGACCCGCCCAGTTGTCGACATTTCCTATTTTTGATACGGTAATGCCGACAATCAGCGGAATATTTCCGCTTGCCGCTATATTATCCCACGTTTTTACACATTCTGCAAAAGGTTCTGTCGAATTATTAAACCCGAAATAAATCTGGGGCATTATATAATCTGTATAGCCGCTTTCTGAACACCATTTTTTTACATCGGCATACATATTGTTATAATTATTCGGCAGACTACCCTGAACGCTGACTCCGAAAACTGCACTTGGATTTGCGGACTTCACAGTACTGTAAAGGGATTTTACCAATTTATCGCAGTTGGCAAACCGAAAATCCGAAAGCGTTTCATATCCGCTGTTTTTAAAAGCGGCACTGTCAAAAGAAGCGTCTGTTGTCGGATAAAAGTAATCATCAATATGCAGACCGTCAACATCATAATTTGCTACTATTTCTCTTGCACCTTCTGCGATATATTCAACAACTTCATCATAAGCGGGATTGAGATAGTATGTCCCCGACACTTCAACCACACGGGTGTCTCCGCCTATCCAGCTGCCGAACTTGTATCCGTTCTGACGAGAAGCGTCTTTCACTGTACAGCCTCGCAGAGGATTTATCCACGCCTGAAAAGAGAGATTGCGTTTATGTGCCTCGTCAACCATTATTTCCAGTGCGTCAAATTCACCCGAAAGATATTTCGTATACGGAAACAAATCGGAGTTATAATAAGCGTCACCGTGCGAACGCGCATGACCATAAACAGTGTTAATTCCAAGTTCAACGCAGTTGTCGTATACTTTTGCAATCGCATTTCTGAACGCAGAAGCTGACGTACTCGGCATATTCATAATGTCAAGATACGAAATCCATACGCCCTTAACTTCGGAATAATTCAAAGCCTTGTATGTATTGGAGTATATTGGATTTTCAACGGGCTTTTGCACCGTTGAAGACGCTGAGCCGCTTGAAGATACGGACGTTTGCGAACTTGACGAAGCAGTGCTGCTGACCGCTGAACTGCTTGAAGATACAGGCGCTTGCGTACTTGACGAAACGCTGACAGACGAACTGCTCGAAGATACAGGCGCTTGCG
>CAZTRH010000002.1:0-25845 GCA_964616605.1 uncultured Ruminococcus sp. | reverse complement strand
ACTTGACGAAACGCTGACAGACGAACTGCTCGAAGATACAGGCGCTTGCGTACTTGACGAAACGCTGACAGACGAACTGCTTGAAGATACGGACGCTTGCGTACTTGACGAAACGCTGACAGACGAACTGCTTGAAGATACAGACGACTCCGCATCTGATGAGTTTAAATTTCCGACATCTACAATAATCATTGAATTGCCGACAACCGTATTATCGGAACAACCACTGAGTAAACAAGCCGCAGCCAGTGCAATCGGTATAAACTTGACTTTCATTTTATTTTCCCCAAAGTATTTTATATATACAAATTATTCCAAATCAATCTTAAGAAAATCTTCTTAATCAAATTATATTATAACACATTATCCGAGTCAAGTCAACCCACTATACCAAGTTTCCCCTCTCCAAGTACGGCACAATAGTTTGACAAGAATAACAATTAAAACACATCTGATTAATAAAGGAATGACATTTTTGTCGAAAAAATGAATAAATTGCTTTGAACAGCAGACAATATCTGCTGACGGCGGATAACAATTCCGCTATTTATTAAAGCTAACGGAGGAATTTAATATATGAAAGCAACAGGTATTGTCCGCAGAATTGACGACCTTGGACGAATAGTAATCCCGAAAGAAATCCGAAGAACAATGCGCATACGAGAGGGCGATCCATTGGAAATTTACACCAGTCCTGAAGGAGAAGTAATATTCAAAAAATACTCTCCGGTGGGAGAAATAGGAAGTGCCGCTTCTCAATACGCTGATGTTCTATCAAAAGTGGGCGGTTGTCCTGCAATAATCTGCGATCGTGACCACGTTATAGCAGTATCCGGAATGAGCAAGAAAGAGGTTATCGAACGCAGGGTATCCGGTTCACTGGACGATCTTATCGAACAGAGAAAAAATTACTCTTTGAAAAACAGCGGTGAAAAACGGCTAAACCCGATTGAAGGCATAGACAGATACGCCATTGCCTGCTCACCAATTCTTACTTCGGGCGATGTAAACGGTGCTGTAATAATGCTCAACAGCGATAACGGAAACGACACAGCAACCGCTGAGCAATCCGCACTTGTACAAGCAGCAGCAATGTATTTCGGAAAACAGATGGAAGAATAACCAATCAGCCCCGAAACCGCTCGGGGCTGATGATTTATTATTCCCACTTTGAATAATAATGTATGGTCAGTCTTTTTTAATCATTACTTTATTGAAAATTTTTCGCCCCTGCAAAACAGCAGGAGCGGAAACGCTGTCGGTCGCACCGACTGTAATATTGTTGTTACCAAAGAAATTTTCTCACTGTCGGGAAAAAATTTCGCCCCTGCAAAATAGCAGGAGCGGAAACGCTGTCGGTCGCACCGACTGTAATATTGTTACCAAAGAAATTTTCTCACTGTCGGGAAAATAATTTCGCCCCTGCAAAATAGCAGGAGCGGAAACGCTGTCGGTCGCACCGACTGTAATATTGTTACCAAAGAAATTTTCTCACTGTCGGGAAAAAATTTCGCCCCTGCAAAACAGCAGGAGCGGAAACGCTGTCGGTCGCACCGACATTAAAAGTCGAGAAAATGATGTACTCGTTATCGGGTGAATATTAAAAATCCGCTGAACCCTGTATGAAAAGGATCCAGCGGTACACTGGCGGAAAGAAAGGGATTCGAACCCTTGAACGGGTATTAGCCGTTACACGATTTCCAATCGTGCGCCTTAGACCAGCTCAGCCATCTTTCCACCTATTTAATCAAGAGCTTTCGCCCTCAACGTTTAATATTATACCACATAATGCAGAATTTGTCAAGCACTTTTTTAAAAAAATTTAATTTTTAACACATGATGTAAAATTTCCGTGCGATTAGGCAGCAAATCACAAAACCTCATTTTCACTCTCAGATAAAAAATAACTCCCTCGTAAAAACGGGGGAGCATTTTTTTACAGCACGGAATTTACCGAACAATTATCTTAATCAGCGCTTGTTCTGGCTGTTCTGATCGTTCTGATTGTTCTGATTGTTCTGATTGTTCTGGCTGTTCTGCTTATTCTGGTTCTGATTATTCTGATTAGACATAAATAGTTCCTCCTGAATTGGTAATAACGGCTTTTTGTACCGCAAAAGATATTATACTCAACTTTTTGTCGGATATTCACACAAATACGCTAATCATTTATTACAAAAATATTTAAGTACGCTCATACACTTGAATGGAAATTCCGACCGCCCTTGCTTCTTTGTACAATGCCTCCAGATGGCACAAAACAGCATTTTCCTCATAAATCAGAGCGTCAATCATTTTAAGATCGTCCGTTAATTCAAAAGTATTTCTGATTGTTTCAAGGCGTTCAACCAGTTCTGTGCAGCGCTTTTCAAACGTATCACGGCGCTTTTCTTCCACAGTTTTTTTCTTTCTGAACAAATCAACCATCTCTTTACCTCCAACCGCCATTCAGACGCATATCCAATTTCAGTATTATTAACTCTCACCTTTCCATAAACATATAAACTGTAATTCCGCACACAATCCACGCTGTACAGTCTGCCGCAAGAGCTGCAGGCACGGCATAGCGTGATTTCTTAGCTTTTACGGCTGAAAAATAAACAGCAATTGTGTAAAAAGTTGTTTCCGATGACCCGACAAGCGTTGCCGCAACCCTCTCAGCAAACGAATTTGCGCCCGTAGCACCTGCAATTTCATTGTATACCGCCATTGCTCCGCTCCCCGAAAACGGTCGCAGCAGCACTAAAGGCATCACTTCAGAAGGAAAATGCAGCAATTCGCATAACGGCTTCAGCATTTTTGTTAAAGCGTCAACAGCTCCGCTTGCGCGGAACATTCCTATACTAACCATCAGCAAAACCAATGCGGGAAGAATATCACCGCACGTTTTAATACCCTCGTAAGCCCCCTCGCAAAAAGCGTCAAACACATCTACTCTCTTTATCGCTGCATATACGAAAACGAAAATAATAATCAAAGGTATTATATAACTGCTTAAAACATTCAGAATGCTTAAAAAACTCATAAGCTGCTCCTATGAAATTTTTTTGATATTTTTCCCATTACCTTTGCCGAAACAACCGCAACAATTACAGAATATGCCGACACCAGCCATACCGACGGCAGTATATCCAAAGGATTATCCACACCATTTGCCGAACGCAGAGCTGCAGTTGTCACAGGAAGAATTTGTAAACTTGCTGTATTCAGCACAGCAAGCATTATCATATCATCGCAGGCTGCGTCCCCCTCTGAAGGCTGTTCTTCAGCGATAGCTTTCATGGCCGCAACGCCAAGCGGAGTTGTCGCATTCCCCAGTCCCAGTATATTCGCAGCAATATTCATCGAAATAAGTCCCATTGCTTTGCTGTTTTTCTTAACTTTTCTGAAAAGAATACCCAGAACAGGAGAAATAATCGCCGCAAGTTTTTCGGTAAGTCCCGCCCGCTCTGCGACTTTCATCAGCCCACACCAGAAGCACATTATTCCGCACAACGAAATCACCAGCTGAACCGCTTCTCCCGACTTGTCCATCACAGAACCCGAAACCTCGGACATATTCCCGTTAATCAAAGCAAATATGAACGATACAACAGGAATAACCAGCAAAATTATTTTCATATACTCCTCCTGAGTAAAATTCCACTCATTTACACAATTTTACAGCAATTTCCATAAAAAAAGGATATGGAATTGGTAAAATCTCCAAATATTGAAAATTTATTGGAAATGAATTGACAAATTTCCCCTTTTATGTTATAATATTTACAGAGTGAAGGAGATATTACATAATATCCCGATAAACTCGGAATATTTTAATAACCAAGGAGGAATTTATTATGGTTAAATCGACTGGTATTGTTCGTAAGGTGGACGAGTTGGGACGCATTGTTATCCCGATCGAGTTAAGACGTAATCTTGAAATTGACGAGAAAGACAGTCTTGAAATTTATGTTGAGGACGATCAGGTAATCCTTAAAAAATACTCTCCATCTTGTTCATTCTGCTCCAACGCAAGCGGAATAACTGTTTTCAAAGGAAAGAACATCTGCTCCGACTGCCTTGATGAACTCAAGAAGCTCACGCCTGAGTTCAATTCCTGATACTTAAAAAATATGACCGTGATATTCAATTTAGAATATCACGGTCATTTTTTTATTTCTTTTTTCTGAAATTCGGATTATCGTCAGGTTCACGCATTATAACGTCATATAGCCGCTGAGTTTTGCTTGTTCTTGTCGAGTGACGTTTTTCTCTTATCATCTCGATTTCAGATTTTTCCGATTCAGATTTTTCGTCAGCGTCATAATCGGAGTTATCAGAAGAATCTGCCTGCGGCATAGGTTCGTTTTTGAACAAACCTCTGTCCTCTGTCCAAAATCCGCCGGGAACCTCGTCATTGCGCAGCGGTCTTTGCGGAACAGTCCGCTTTGAGCGCACAGGAGTTTCCTCTGCATATGCGTCATCGCTGCGCGTATATCCATCGGATAAACCATATCCTTGCGGAAGCGGCGGTTCAACTAAAAGTGCAGATTTATTAGGTTTTTCCGATTGAACAAATTGCTGATTTTCAGAATGCTGAGCATATTGCGCAGCGTTCTCAGAACGATAAAAGTTTTGTTCGGATTGTCCGACTCTTTCCGGACGGGCATTTTGTTCATATCTGCCCGACTGCGAAAAATCTGCCGACTTAGCATATTGCGACGACATACCGCCTCGCGATGAATGATTTCCGCTTTCAGCAGGTTCTGCAAACTCACCAAAAACAGCGGAATAGTCGTTTTCTGAATAATCATCGATATATCTTCGTGATGAATTAATGCTGTTTTCCGATTGCTCAAGCACATCAAAAATGCTTTCAATATCCTTAAACGGTTCCAACATTTCAGAATCAAGCTGCTGACTCCGGACAGGCTGCGGCTGTTCATAAGCTTTCACAGTGTTTGACCTATTTGCGCTGTTCATTTCAGAACGATACTCATATCCATTCTCCGACCCAATTGAATTATCGGCTTCGTTTGGTTGATTTGGATATGCGGACTTTGAAGAAATCTGTTCTGTTGGCGCTGCTGCAATAGTTTGATTTGACATCTTGCCGTATGCGCTGATTGCAGCTGCATTTTTCTTTATAACTCTCGGAGCAGTCCGCTGCGGTTCAATTTCTTCAGTTCCTCTTTCGGCAGCCGAAAGTGCTTTCGCAGGAGCAGCCTGCTCCATAGCCGCAGGTTTCCCGAATTGCTCTGTCTTTTCATATTGTTCAAACTGATTGAATTGCTCAACGGGTGAATTTTTCCTTTCAAAATCCATACCATTAAACATCGTTTTCAAATCAGAGCCGCTGTTATCTGAAGAAATCGGTTCTTCAGCTTGCTGTGCGGAAAAACTGCTTCGCTTTATGCTTTGCTTTTCACTCGCAAACATCTCAGCATTCTTAACAGGTTCGGCATTATAACCTCGGATAATTTTTCCCGAACTGTAAGATTTATGCGGTATATTCTCCTGTTCTGCGGCTCTCGTCATATCAAAATCAGAATTAAGGTAGTCCTGAACAAATTCATTGCCGACAGGCTGCTGCAGCTTAAAATTATCGTTCCTTTCACGCTCCTGCGGTTTATCACGCCGAACATTTCCCTGCGGTTTCAGCTGCCCGGAACTTGCATACGGTCCAGCCGCCTGTGGTTCAAACGGTCTGAACACACCATCAGCGGACGAATTGACATTTTCGCCAAGCGACTCGCCATTCCTTATGATATGCGAAATCTGCGGACGCTCATTTTTTTGCCTTTGCACAGACGGAGAAGTGAAGAAACCTTCTTTAGACGGTTTAGCGGTAACAACAGGCAGCTCCACTTCATCTTCTTCACGATACTGCTTTATCTCACTTCTGCTGATACGTTCGGGAATGAATGGTCTTACAACCCTTTCCTTCGGCACATCAGCCTCACGCTTCGGAACCTCAACAATCGGCTTGCTTCTTGTAATGTCAACACCAAGCGAATATTCAAGGAAACTTTCAAGTTCAGCAGACGCAATCTCGCCATTCTCAACCTTCTGCTTCATAGCTTCAAGGTAAGTGCGCCACGAATTATATTCCTCAACGCTCATCACATTATCCACGCGCGAATACATTTCATCTGTCACATATCTGCATCGTTCAACAAGTGCATCGCTGATTTTGGGCTTTGGATTTTGTTCTTCAAAAATTCCGATACAGGTCTTTCCGCTTGGCATATTGCGGCGAGTGCAGTATTCCTTGTAATCGTCCTTAGTAACCGCAAAAAATCTTCCGCAGTTTTTGCATCGCCTCAGCCACATTCCGCTCTCAAGCAGAGCGTCAATTTCAAGGTCGATTACCGCCTTCAGTCCGCATGGCATATATATTCTGTCCGACAGGTTTTCAAGTTTTCCCGTTGGAATTGTATATGATGACAAATCCTGCGGCAAACCTGCTTTCATGCGTGAAAATGCGTCCATAGCAACTTCGTCCGCACTCTCTTCATAATCGTTTATATCCGAATAATCATCGCTGTAATCAAATCCTGCAAGAACATGACGTACTATTTCCTTGGAAATACCCGGAAACATAAACGGCGAACCGGGGGTTCTTCCCACAGAATAATACTTTGTCACACCCAGCTCATCAAGACGACAGCCAAGTTCCCTTGCGGTAACGCTGAATATCAGATCGAAATAATTTTTGCGTTCCTCAGCCTCTTCAACAGACTTCACCCCGTCCGTAAAAACGAAATTCAGCTTGCATCTTGCATAATCCTGTATTCTGATTACATTCAGCCACTCGTTTACGGCACGTTTATAGCGAAAATCGCACAATCTGCCAAAAATCACCTTTTCAAACTGCGTTTTACAGCGTATAAATCTGTTCCAAAGCGTTGAATCAACTATGTTATCACGCCTGCACACATAATCTATCCAGCAATCGAAAACAATCTTGTCATAAGTAGTTTTCGTGCTGTATTGCATAAAACAGTGCGCCGACTGCATTTCTTTCTTTATTTCAGATACTCTGTCATAATCAAGGCTGCCTGTTTTGAGCGCTTCGTTGCACACGTCAATTGCCTCCTGAGCGTACAGCGAAAAATCAAACTCACAGAAATCCACCAGTGTGGAAGGATAACGCAGCGTGAATATTTCATTGGAATGTTTTCCAACGAGTTTCAGCGTGTTTTCCATCAGGCACTCTCCTTTTCCTCATCAGGCTGAAACCTCAGCCGAACTTTACGCTTCACCTGTTGAACTGCTAATCGTAATAAGATTGTTTACAGTTGAACTGCTGCTTTCAGTGCTGCTTTCTTCGGCGTCTTTTTCACGCTTTGCAGCTTCTATCGGGTTTTCACGCACAACGTTCTCCACTATGAGAACCTCGACTTTTTCGCCGCCCACAGTGCGCATATCCCATTTCACAAGGTCCTCGGGAACATATTCATATGTTGACGTATGAACGTGTTTGCACCCAAACACCAGTTTGCATTTACCAAAAGGAATATCCACATCTTTTTCAGTAGATTCAATATAATACGACTGCACTGTTCTGTCGCCCACAGTGTCAAAGTAACGCACAATGCGGTATTCGCCTGAATCCGATAGTTTCTCATAGCTTGTATCTCTTTCGGATAAATCCACGTCATACAAAGCGATATTTCCCATAAAATACCTTGCGCCGATAAATCCGACAATACCTACCACATACATTAGAAGATACATAGTACCCAAAACTGTTTTCAGCGTTTCATTCGAGTTATTTGCAAAAAACAGAACCACCATCACCACCACAGGCGGAATTATCATATACCAGTTTCCCAGCGCAAAAATAACCGTCACAAAAACGACAACCGGAAGAATGTAAGAATTTATCTTAGTCAACAGTTCCTTTCGGGAAAGGATAAGCAGCCCCAACGCACAAATATTTACAAACAAATACAGTACAAACAAGGGCATAGGATTATCTATCTCAAAATAATACCCTGCATTCAGAACACCAAGCCACACCATCATCGCTGTGTAACCCATGCAAAGCAAAGAAATTGCCCGTCGAAACCACACATTCTTAAAAATTGCCAACAGTTTATCCATCAATCTGTCCTCTCCTGTAAACCCCTGGCGTCGAAAGCACCACAAAGCGCACCTGCCACCATAATGTATCAAAAATATAATCAGCAAGCAAACTGCCCGCCTAAATAATATTGTATACCAATTCCGACAAAATTTCAAGTATTTTTAAAGCAAACATGAAATTTATTTTCCGTTAAAAAAGAAAATCCAAGGGTCTTTCCTTGGATTTTCATAAGATAATACAAGATCAAAGCTCCCTGCCCTGATTGAATTTTCTGAGAAGGGCGTCCATATCCATTGCCTCTGACGCAAAACCCAGATTACCCGACAAACCGCCGGCAACAGGAGTCGGCGTTACTGTAACGGTTGACGGAGAAGGTTCGGCAGCGCTTGGTTCTGCGGCAGCAGCTGCTTTCTCTGCTGCAGGCTCTGCGCCTTCATCGGCAAAATCGGTTGCAACAACAATCAAAGAAATCTCGTCGTCCTCAAGAGTTTCATCAAATACAACGCCGTACTTGAATCTTGCTTCTGCGTCCAGTTTCTCGGAAATCTCGACCATAAGTGTTTCGTATTCTTCCAACGGGAATGACTCAGGAACGCCGACATTCACAAGACCTCTGCCTGCTCCGTCAATTGATGTTTCAAGGAGCGGACTGTTAATAGCTTCGTTCAATGCATCGCCAAGCTTGTTTTCACCCTTGCCGCTACCGATTGCTATATGAGCCATACCCGAGTCGGTCAGCGCTCTGCGTACATCAGAGAAGTCAACATTGATATAACCATCGCCTTGAATAAGTCTGATTACACCGAGAACCGCTCTGCAAAGCACGTTATCCACCTCACCGAAAGCGTTCTTCAGAGTAAGCTTCATACCCTTCAAGGACTTAAGGCGCTCGTTGGGAATAACAATAAGAGCGTCAACATACTTGCGCATCTCAGAAATTCCGGCCATAGCCTGCTTCATCTTGCTTGCACCCTCAAAAGTAAAAGGCTTTGTAACAACGCCAACGGTAAGAATGCCCTTTTCCTTTGCAATAGACGCAACAACGGGAGCAGCGCCTGTTCCCGTACCGCCGCCCATACCTGCGGTTACGAAAAGCATGGAAACATCATCAAGCTGTGATGCGATATCGTCGCGATTTTCCTCAGCAGAAGCCTTTCCCTGCGAAGGGTCGTTTCCTGCGCCTCTGCCCTTTGTGGTTTTTCTTCCTATCTGAATGCACTTTATTTTGCTTCTGTCCTTCTGACGGAGAGCAGCAACATCGGTGTTCGCAACAACATAGTCAACGTCCTCAACGCCGTTTTCCACCATATGTGCAACGGCATTTCCGCCTGCTCCGCCTACGCCGAACACCATTATCTTAGTTGACATCTGATAATCATCAGGAGCGTCAAAATCGTCATCGTTATTATCAATCATAAAAGGTGCCATTTCAAATTCCTCCTTATTCATAAGCGTTCTGCCGTATCAAACCTTACAGCAGCTGCCACGGCAAATTCCGTTGGCATTCGCCTTGTTTTCAGCCGCTCAGAAACAATTTATCCGACTGAAAAGCGCTTTCCGTCATCTATCAGACAAAAGCATTATGTAGAACGTTTACACTTCACACAGTACTGTAATAAAATCACACTACTTACTATTATAACAGATTTGAAATAAAATTGCAACTGTTTTTTTATAAATAATTTCTGACGCTATAAAGAAGTTTTTTGTTGAATACGCTAAAATCAATCTGATGCCGTCGAATGAGCGGAATTATCGTCCTGCAGATCCCCTGTCTGGGAGATGTTGTCAATATCGACCACAGTATCAGGTATATTATTTGTATGAACAGCGACCTTTTCGGGATTAGTAAGCAGTATTGTAACGTTCTCCGATGGTGATATCTCGTTCTCGATAAGCTTTTTGGCTACAATAATTTTTGACTCAATATTGGAAATTGCGCCAAGTTCCAGCGTAATTCTGCCGTCAACTTCCATAGCTATTGCATATCTGTCCGTAACATCTATGCAGTCAATATTTTCCAGACCAATTTTTTCGGCAGTATTAAGTATAGTCTGCGGAACATCTTGTTTTGCTTCTACATCTGATTCAAGCATACCGCCTGTTTTCAGTGATTTTGCATTATATCCCATAACTATCGGAACATCGGTATATGTGCCTTTCTCAAGTATCTTTCCTCCCCGTGAAATAAGCATATTGACGCCATTCTGACTTACGCAGAACCAGCCCTGCGCTTCTTCAACCGTTATAACGACCTTTGTCGGGAAAGAGGTCGTTACCTTTGCCTTGTCAACATATGCAAGCTCTTTCACTATCTTATCTTCCGCAGCCGCTTTATCAATGTGAAGGAGATTATTTCCCTTTCGTATTTTTGATGACGCTATAATTTCATCAGCAGTATATCTGTCAGCACCTTCGACTATGATTTCTTTACAATTGAACAGCACAGTATTTGACAAAATCACTACCACAACAACAGCTACAACCGCAAACAAAAGATAATACAACACATAATTGCCGCCCCTGAACTTTTTTCTTGAAGGTCCGGCATATTTTGTATTCATTGCTTTTCTTGCTGCTTTTACGTTTTTCTTATTGGTGCTGCGTGAATTTGAGTTTTTAACTGTTCCGCTTGTTGCAGCTGATTTATCAAGCGGCTTTCTTTTCAGCGCAGCAGAATTATTCTGCGGCGCAGAGCTGCGGCTATCCGACTGAGTGTTGTTCAGCGGTGCGGATCTTTTCTGTTTCTGCGATTTTCTTCCCAATATCTCTGTGCCGCGTGATTTCCGCTTGTTCTGAGAACCTGCCGCACCATTTCTCACTGCTCCGCTTCTGTTCTGATGCGGATTTACCTGTCTGCTTTGTTCATCGTTTATTCTTTTATTATCAGCACTGCGTTTTACAGGCTTTTTCCCCATGGGTTCGGGTTTTCTTCTCACATTCTGTGATGTATTATTTAAATTATTCTGATTTGGTTTTCTTTGATTATTTGTTTGTCTGTTCACCATACATCACCTTCTTTTTTCCCACGTCCCACATTCAAATCCTTGCAGAACTATTTTTTCTTCCGATAAAGCATTCGCTTCAAGTGAATTTCCCTATTTAATACAATGCCGAAACGATTATGCCGTTTGCAAACGTCCGTTTAAACTCTTCTGATATCAGCACCGACAGAGCGCAAAGTTTTTTCAATCGCTTCATAGCCTCTGTCTATATATTTCAGTCCCGTAATCTCGCTTGTGCCTTCTGCCGCAAGAGCCGCAACAGTCAGAGCCGCACCGCCCCGAAGTTCCGCCGCACACACCTTCGCACCCGAAAGTTTTTCCACGCCCTGAACCACGCACACTCTGCCTTCCGACTTGATCCTTGCGCCCAGCCTTATAAGTTCAGGAACGTGTCTGAAGCGGTTTTCAAAAATGGTTTCCACAAATACCGTTGTACCCTCCGCCATCGTGCAGACCGCCATAAACGGTGCCTGTATATCAGTCGGAAATCCGGGATACGGCATTGTGCGGATTGTCGGCGGTGCTGCAAGGCGCTTCCGACAGGAAATATACAGTTTCCCATCGCCATAGCTGTACAGCTTCGCCCCCATCTGCTCCAGCACATTCACAAGTCCGCTGATATGAGAACTGTTGCAATGCGTTAAAATCAGCTCGCCGCCTGTCACTGCCGCAGCACACAGGTATGTTCCTGCGACTATCCTGTCGGGAATAACGCTGTGTTCGCAGGGTTCAAGCCGCTGCACGCCCTCTATAAGGATAACGCATTCTCCCGCTCCGCTGATTTTTGCGCCGCACTTGTTCAAAAAGTCGCACAAGTCTGATATTTCGGGTTCTCTTGCCGCATTGTGAATTTCGGTATAACCCTTTGCCGTTGCAGCTGCAAGAAGTATATTCTCCGTAGCTCCCACAGACGGGAATGAAAGGGTTATCTTTGCGCCATGAAGTCCGTTTGCAGCGGTACAGTCAAGATACCCATGTTCTTCGGATATCGCCGCTCCCATCTGTTCAAGCGCCGATAAATGCAAGTCTATCGGTCTTGCGCCCAGCTCGCACCCTCCCGGAAACGACAGCCTGCACCGTCCCGTTCTCCCCAGAACCGCTCCCAGAAAAACGATAGACGAACGCATTTCCCTCATCAGATTATCGGGGATTTCCGTTCCCGTAACATTTGCAGCGTCCACGCACACCGTACCGGAATTTCTCCTGCACCGACACCCCAGAGTCGAAAGTATCCTGCACGCTGCGTCAACGTCTGTAAGTTCGGGGCAATTGTGAATTATCGTTTCCCCGTGTGCCAGCACGCACGCCGACAACAGCGGCAGTGCGCTGTTTTTCGCACCATGAACAGACAGTTCGCCTTCCAGCCGCCGTCCTCCGTTGACAATAAGTTTTCGACTATTTTCCAAATAAACTCACCCTTTCACCAATTAAGCCAAAGCATATAGCATAATATGGCGGTGAGAGTTTTTTTGTGATTATCAGATTTTATCCTTTATCAAATCAATCAGCATAGAAAGAATTGTATCCGCCGCATCGGATTTTTTAAGTTTACGGGCGTTTTCTTCCATCATTGCCAGCCGCGCTTTGTCTGAATACAATCGTGACACTTCCTCTACAAGACGTGCCTTTGTAAGGTCCTTGTCCTCAATAAGCACAGCCGCATTTTCGTTCACAAGCGTCAGCGCATTGTAATACTGATGGTTTTCAGCAGCATTCGGATACGGCACCAGAACGGACGGTCTGCCGATTTCCGTAAGTTCCGTTATCGTCATTGCGCCCGCACGGGAAATAATCAGATCCGCAGCACACATACAGGTATACATATTATCGATATATTCCTTGAAAATGTGACAGGAATTGTCCTCCTTAACTCCGCTGCTTTCAAGCGCATTCATAAAAATCTCACGATTTCTGCTGCCGAAAGAATGAATGTGATTTATGCCGCCTGTTTTCTGTTCCCACGAAATCAGTTCTGCAACCGCCTCGGTAATGCGGTTTGCACCAAGACTGCCGCCGAAAGACAAAACCGTGAATTGATCTGCCAGTCCCAGTCTTTTCCGCGCTGCGCTGCGTTCTTCAATCGGAATGTTCGTGCGCAGCGGATTACCCGTAACAACACATCTGTCGGTATGCTTAAGATGTTTTTTTGCGTCCTCGCTTGCAAGCATAACGATATCCGCCTTATCCGACAGCATTTTTGTCGCCATTCCGGGATACGAGTTGCTCTCATGGGTAACAGTCTTGATTCCCATAGCAGCCGCCTGTCCCAGAACGGTCGCAGTAACATAGCCGCCCGTTCCCACTGCAATGTCAGGAGAAAACTCCTTTATAATTTTTCTGACCGACTTTTTTGCGGAAATCAGGTAGCAGTATGCTGCTTTGAAATTGCGTATTATATTCTTCGGAGTTGGCTTTCTCTGAAAACCTGCCATCTCCACTCCCTTGAAATCATATCCTGCGTTTACAACCAGTCTGCTTTCCATTCCGTTCGGAGTACCTATAAACAAAATCTCTGCTTCGGGAAACGTTTGTTTCACTTTATCCGCAATAGCAAGAGCAGGATTTATGTGTCCCGCTGTTCCGCCTGCCGCAAAAACCACTTTCATTGTACAATCCTCCGAAATATCTTTATTTTAGCTTTGCTCTCTTACTTATCGAAAGCAGAAGTCCCATTTCCCACAGCTGTATCATAAGTGCCGTGCCGCCATAGCTGAAAAACGGCAGCGATATACCCGTATTAGGAATACAGCACAGGTTTACGCCTATATTAAGCAATGCCTGAAGCCCTATCTGGAATGTAATTCCCGTTGCAATAAGACAGCCGAACTTATCTTCCGAGCATCTTGCTATCTGAAATCCTCTCATAACAAACAGAATGAACATCAATATAACCATAGCTCCGCCCACCAATCCAAACTCCTCAACGAGTATTGCATATACAAAGTCGTTTGGTGCTTCAGGAAGGTAGTAATACTTCTGGCTGGAATTTCCAAATCCTTTTCCCCAGATTCCGCCCGAACCAATTGCCAATGCCGACTGATAATTCTGATAAGACCGGTCGCCGGGATCGGACAAAGGATCCATATAGGTTATTCTGTCGAAATAATACACGAAGTCTGAAAACTCCACCGCAAGATAAATTGCCAGTATCGCGATCGGCAGCACCACAAGCGCAGGCTTGATATTAACGCCGCCCACGAACAGCATTACCGCCGCTACCATAAAGATAATCAGCAGTCCCGACAAGTGCGACTGTCCCATCATAATCAGAATGATTACGCCCAAAAGCAGAGCAGGCTTGAACAGTCCCACATAAAAACTCCTGATTTTTTCCGAGTTTCTGTGAATATAGTAAGCCATAAAAACAATAACAGCAACTTTCAGAAAGTCTGACGGTTGGAATGTGCCGAACACAGGAATTTTAAGCCAGCGCTTCGGACCGCCGTCAATGTTTGATACGCCAAAGGGAATACACATAAAATTCAGCACAAGCATTGCCACGAGGAAAATATGCGCCAACGTCACCTTATACTTTCCGAACTTAAACTCTCTTCTCAGAAAGCGATAATCAAACACCGCAAGCAGTATCATACCAAGCAATCCGATACCGGCGGCAGGCAGCTGGTGCATCACATAATAAAACGAGTCGTTATTCTTTTCATAAGCCCATGCATGACCTGCGCTGAACATCATAGTAATTCCGAAAGCCAGTAAAACAAGCACAATCACAAGCATAGGAACATCGACTCTGCCCTTGATATTCCAGAACCGTATTCTGTTAGGGTTTTTCACAGTTTTTCCCACTGCACCTGCAACTACTCTGCCCGAGGTTTTCACAGCAGAACTGCCCGACGGAACAGTCTGTCTGCGTCCGCCGCTGCTTACTTTATTCACAACGGTTCTTTGCCGCCCGATATTGTTGCCGCTATTCTGCTGCATTGCGTTCCTCCTCAACCGTACATATTAACCGCAAGTAAAATCGCAAGTATTCCGAACAATGCAGAAAAAGTGCAGAATACTGCGTCTATCTTCAATTCGCTCCAGCCCGAAAGCTCAAAGTGATGATGAATAGGGGTCATCTTGAAAAGACGTTTTCCCTCTGTCGTATGATTTATCTTTTTTGTAATCTTGAATACCGTTGACTGAATAACCACCGACAGCGCCTCAAGAACGTATATCATTGAAGATATCACCATCAGAAATTCAACTTTAAGCCCCAGTCCCAGTGCGCACACAATGCCGCCAAGGAACATCGAACCCGTATCCCCCATAAACACCTTTGCAGGAGGGAAATTCCACATAAGAAATCCCACACAGCCGCCTGCTGCACACAACGAGAGCAGCGACATTCCGCTCATACCCATAATTCCCGAAATCACTGCAAATACCGCCGCATACACAACAGTAACCGACGAGCAGAGTCCATCAATTCCATCTGTTAAATTCACAGAATTTACCAGATATACTATTCCTACTCCGACAACAGGATAATAAAACAATCCCATATCCCAGTTCAGACCGCCCGGAAAAGCGATTATCGTATTTGCAAGACCACTTACATACAGCGTTGCAAAATACGCAGCTATAATCAGCACTTGAATAATAATTTTCTGAAGCGGCGTAAGACCGTCATTGCGCTTTTTCTTCACCTTGATAAAGTCGTCCAGAAATCCCATAAAGCCAAACAGTATCGCCATAACTGCGCCTGCAGCCACCTTGATAAATTCACCCTTATCTGCGCCGCTCCAGTCCGCAGAGCCATTTGCCTGCATTACTGCAAGACCTGTTGCAAGGGATATTGATACAGCCACAATGAACATCACGCCGCCCATCGTAGGAGTACCTTCCTTTTTTGCTTTATGCCATTTTGGACCGATATCAAGTATCGTCTGACCGTACTTCAGCTTGTGAAGCATCGGAATAACCCAGAAGCCTGCAAGCCACGTCAGCAGAAAAGCCGCCGCACAGGCAATAATTTCAGTCAACATAATAATTCTCCGAATTTAGATTTTATCAGCAATCTCTTCCATTTTCATTCCACGGCTGCCTTTGAACAGTATCACATCGCCGTCCGTTATACTTTCAAGCAGCCAGCCCGTAAGTTCCCCCTTATCCGTACTGTAAAAAACAGGAACTTTCTTTTCCGTCAATGCGTCAGCCAGAGCCGCCATTTCTTCGCCAAACAGGAAAAATTCGTCTGCGCTGTCAGAATACTGTGCAATCCCTGCGTGAAGCTGTTCTGAATATTCTCCAAGTTCCAGCATATCGCCCAGAACTGCAATTCGTCTGCCGCCTGTTCTGATATTCTTAAGCACTGATAATGACGACTTCATTGACGTTGGCGAAGCGTTATAGCAATCAAGAATAACAGTGACATTGCCACGCTTTTCAATGCGCTGACGCATACCGCTCGCCTGATAATTCATAAACGCAGGCACTATCTTCAAAGGCTGCATACCAAAGCATACCCCAACGCAAAAAGCTGCAAGCGCATTAAGAATGTGATGTTCTCCCGACACAGGTACTTCCGCATCGTATTCTTTTCCATCATAACATATCAAAAACATCTCGCCGTTTTCTGTATGACGGATTGTGCAGGCACGCACATCGCAGTTTTCACCGAAGCCATAGCGCATTATCTTTCTGCCGCCGACCTTATCGGCAGTAACAGTATTCAAATATTCATCGTCGCCGCAAAGTATAAGCGGTGCGTCTGCCGCTGCGCCGTCCAGTATCTCTGACTTCGCTTTCAGAATATTCTCCTGCGACTTCAGGTTTTCTATATGGCAAAATCCGATATTCGTAATCACGCAGCAGTCGGGGTGCGCCGCCTTCGATAAAACGGAAATCTCCCCAAGGTCGCTCATACCCATCTCAATTACAGCCGCACCGTAATTCTCCGACAGTCTGAAAAGCGTTTTCGGCAATCCGATATCATTGTTGAAATTGCCCTCCGTTTTCATTGTTTCAAAACCCTGTGACAAAACGGAATAGATCATATCCTTTGTGGAAGTTTTTCCCACAGAACCCGTCACAGCGCACACCTTAACATCAAATCTGTCACGCCATTGCCTTGCAAGAGCAAGCTGCGCTTCACGGGAATTTTTCACATAAACAACGGGAATATCCACGTCTAAGCTGCCGCTCGGTCTGTCGCTCACAGCCGCCGCTGCGCCGTTTTCCGCTGCGGTTTTAATATAGTCGTTTCCGTCGAAACGCTCGCCCTTTATCGCAATAAACAGTGCGTCCGGGGTTATAGTACGGGTGTCGGTCGATACCGAGCTCACACGGATATCTCCGCCCGACAACACTCCCGATGTGATTTCCGCTATTTCTTTTGTTGAAAACATTTTTACCTCTCACTGAAATATTCTTCCACAAGCTCACGCTCGTCAAAGTGAATATATTCGTCGCCTATCGCCTGATAATCCTCGTGTCCCTTGCCGCATAACGCAACAATATCACCGCTCTGTGCCATCTCAAGCGCTCTGATTACCGCTTTTCTGCGATCAATAAACTCCTCATGCGGAACATCTGACGGAATGCCCTCCACAACGCCGTCTATCGTCTGCTGAGGGTCCTCGTGGCGAGGACTGTCCGTTGTCACAATCAGTATATCCGAATACTTTGCGGCAGTTTTTCCCATATCGGGGCGCTTGCCTTTATCCCGTTCGCCTGCTGCTCCGAATACCGTAATGAGCCTGCCCTTCGCAAGCGGTTTCAGCGTGGACAACAACTTTTCAAGCCCGTCCTCCGTATGCGCATAATCGCGGATCACCGTAAAATCGCCACTGTAAAGCGTTTCCAGTCGTCCGCTTACTCCACGGATTTTTCCCACAGCCTTTACAACTTCGTCCATCGGAAAACCAAGCGAATTTACCATCACAGCGGCTTCAATCACATTCAGAACATTGTAAACGCCTGTCATCGCAAACTTCACTACATAGCTTTTCCCACCTTTTTTATCAGTGAGAATAAATTCCGATCCGCTTTCCGACAATTTTACATATTCCGTGTAATAATCAGCTTCACCCTTGACAGACACCGTCTTCAGAGCAATGTTATGTTCTTTGCAATGCCGTGCAATTTCAGTACCCTTTTCATCGTCAATATTCACAACTGCAACACCGCACATATCGAACAGACTGCGCTTTGCAAGAAAGTAGTTTTCCATCGTCCCGTGATAATCCAGATGGTCACGGGTGAGGTTGGTAAACGCACCCACTGCAAACCGCTCTCCCGAAAACCTGTGCTGAGCCAGTCCCTGCGATGATGTTTCCATAAAGCAGTATTCCACGCCTTCGTCTGCCATTTCGGCAAACGTCTGATAAAGCTTTCTCGGTTCGGGCGTAGTGGGCGGACCATCATGCGAATATTTAAGTCCTCTGCCCGTGTCAATACCCAGCGTTCCGATAACGCCCGTTTTCTTTCCAAGCGCCCTCGTAAGCTCAGCGCACAAGTTTACAACAGTAGTTTTTCCGTTTGTACCCGTAACGCCGCACAATTTGAATTTATCAGCAGGTCTGCCATAGAAATTTCTAAGCAGTGCAGGATACGCCGCCCTAGAATTTTCGACATTGATTTCACTTTCTATACCGAGAAATTCGCTTGTTACAACGGCACAAGCTCCCTTCTCAAGGCACTTTGCAGCCACCGAATGTCCGTCAAAGGAATTACCCTTTATACAAACAAACACAAATTCTTCCTCAACCTCGCGGCTGTCGGAAGTTACGCCACTGACTTTCCTGTCCTGCAGCGCTTCGGGAATTTCGCACACACCCGAAAAAAGTGTAGAGAGCGTCATACCACAATCCTCAATTCATTCAGATATCAAATTCCGCAATACATCAGTCACCTCGCGACTCATACTGGAATTCAACTTCAATTACCGTTCCTTTATTGATTACAACGCCGCCGTAGTAACTCTGCGATACAGCAACAGCGTTTGCATTCTGCGCTGCGCCGCCCGTTATCTTAATGTTAAATCCTGCATTTGTAATCTTTTCGTTTGCAGCCTGCGCATTCAGTCCGATTACATTCGGAACTTCGGCTGTTTCGGTCGGAGCGTCGCCGTAATACAGCAGAACAGTCGAACCTTTTGGTATACTGGAGCCTGCGGTCGGAACCTGCCGCATTACCGCAGTGTTCTCCTCGTTCTCACCGATAGACTTTACCTTAAATCCCTTTGCAGTAAGCAAACTTTCCGCTTTCATAGAAGGATTTCCAAGAACGTAGGGTACAACTGCGTCCATCATTTCCTGTTCTTCCTTTGTGTATGTCGGATAAATCCCCAAATGCTCAAGTCCATCTCTGAACACCGCTGACACAACAGGACAAGCAACGGTAGAACCGTAATAATATTCGCCTGTCGGAGTATCAAGAGCCACAAACATCACAATCTGCGGATTATCCATCGGAACAGCCGCTCCGAAAGTTGCAACATAAGTCATTTTTGCGCCTGCCGCCTTACCGCCTGCCGCATTGTATTCATCTATACGTTCCGCAGTACCGGATTTTCCGCCTATGCGATAACCTTGAATATAAGCATTGTTACCGCCGTTGAAAGTAACTATTTCTTCCAGAATTTCACGCATTCTGTCGGAAGTATCCTTTGAAATTACCTGACGTTTGACTTCTGTTTCCTTAGTTTCGATAACATTGCCGTTGCTGTCGATAATCTTATCAACAAGATGAGGAGTAACCATATAACCGCCGTTTACAATCGCACACAAAGCAGTACACATCTGAATTGGCGTAATCTTATTCGTCTGACCGAACGAGCAGACGGCAAGTTCCACAGGGCCCATTCCCGAACGTGTCACATAAAGGCTCTGCGCTTCTCCCGGCAAGTCAATTCCTGTTTTCTCAGTAAAGCCGAACGCTTCAAAATAGTCGCTGAATTTATCAACTCCAAGCGCTGCGCCGATTGCCATAAACGATGGGTTGCATGACGCCGAAATCGCCTGCTGAAGATTAACAGTTCCGTGACCCGCAGGTTTCCAGCAGCTGATATTCGTTCCTGCAACATTCAGCGAACCCGTACAGTTGAACGAAGTTTCCATACTGATAACTTCCTGGTCAAGACCTGCTGCACAAGTAACCGTTTTAAAAACCGATCCCGGATAATGCAGCTCATTTACTGCCTTATTTTTCCATTGTGACTCTCTCAGCACAGATTTCAAAGCGGAAATTTCTTCTTCGGAAGCGCCTTCTTCCTCCTTTGCCTCAATACGGCTCAGTTCATACTCTCCGACAATGGTTGACGGATTATTCAAATCATATGACGGAGTAGTCGCCATCGCAAGCACACCGCCTGTATTGCAGTCCATTATTATACCCGTAGCATGATTGATTACTCCGTGCTGAGAAACTGCCTTTTCAAGATTTTTCTCAACATAATGCTGAAGCACCTCGTCAAGCGTCAGAATAAGACTGTTTCCATCAACAGCGGAATAGTAATTGTCATTTGCATATTCTATTCCCTGACCCAGACCGTCTTTTGTATAGAACACTTTTCCGTCAACGCCGCTCAAATAGCTGTCATAGTAAGCCTCAAGCCCGTATACGCCGTTTCCGTCAAAGTTTGTAAATCCGATTACGCTTGACGCAAGCGACCCGTTCGGATAATAGCGCTTGCTTTGTTCCTCTGTATAAACGCAGTCGGAAGATATGCCATTTTCAAGCAAAAATTCTTTGATTTCCAGAACGGCAGGCTTTTCAACCTTGCGCTTTGCCACTATATAGTTATATTTTCGCTCACGACAGGAGTCAAGCATATTATCAGGCTCGATTTCCAGTATTTCCGCCAGACCGTAGCAGATTATATCGGATAATTCCTTATAGTCGCCCGGTTCATCGTTATCAGAGGAATTATCGGACGTCAATTTTGCCTTTTTCTTTTCGTAGCTTTCGCGCAGTTCTTCATTCTTTTTATAAATAGCCTGCGGAGCAATGATAACGTCCCACACAGTCGAACTCTGAGCAAGGACTGTTCCGTTTGCGTCATAGATAGTTCCCCTGTTAGCCTTGATAGTCATTGACGCCATCTGCTGCGTATTTGCAAGCTGACGCCATTTATCGCCGTCCAGAACCGTATACTTCAGCAAATTATATCCCACATAAACCGAAAATCCCAGAAAAACGCTTAAAATAATAATCTGCCTGCCGCGATATCCCAGAACAGGTTTACGGCTTACAGCCTCATCGTCCTTTTTCTTCAGAAATCCGAAAAATTTCTGAACTGCCGCAGCAAATCCGCTTGGTTTTTCAGCCACAAGTACCTCCTTCCAATAAAACCAAAAAAGCAAAGCCGTCCCGAGACGCAAACGTCCCACAAGCGGCCTTGCTTATTTGAAAATCCGACATCAAATAAGGGATTTCCCCGAAACACACATCAAGGAATACTCCCACAAGGCTTGTCACCCTTATTCTATTCTGTCAGAACCCAATGTATTCCAATGTATCGCTGAACCATCTTTTTACCGAGCCGATAAAACTCTCAGTTCCGTCCTGCTCAATTTCGATAAGGCTTTCGGTATTGATGCTGATATATTTCTTCTGTGGAGAAGTAACCTTTGTCATTCCAAGAACTTCAGACGCATACTCCTCGATATAGCCGATATTGGCTTTACTGTCCAGTCTGCTCTGAAGAAGCGCATTATCGTCCTGTGCTTCTGCCAGAAGCGCCTCCTGTTCCGCTACCAGACGAGAAGCGTTATATTTCTGGGTGTTGAAGTAATTCACCGCAGACAACGCTCCGAACATCAATGCTACTGACAAAGCAATCTTCATAACCGAACCGCTCTTTGAAACCGAAGGCGCAGGAGCAAGAGCAATCTTTGCAGCCATCTCCTCTTCTCTTTGCTTTTTCTTCTGCTTATTCAGAGAAGCGTCGAAATGTGACAAATCATATTCAACTTCATCATCTGCATAAGCAAGGTTTGTATTATAATAAGACATAGGTATCGCCCCCAAATTCGGTTATAATCGTATTTTTTTGATCACGCGGAGCTTTGCACTCCTGCTTCTTGAATTTTGTTCAAGCTCATCATCGCTTGGAACAATCGGCTTTTTAGAAACAAGTTCGCCCCTTGGCTGTTTTCCGCAGACACAAACAGGGAACTCAGGCGGACAAGTACAACCCGTGCAGAATCCCTTGAACTTATTCTTAACAATCCTATCTTCCAAAGAATGGAAAGTAATAATCGCCATTTTTCCGCCGATTTTCAGTCTGTCAAAGCCGGCTTCAAGCATTTCTTCCAATGCGTCAAGTTCACCGTTGACTTCAATTCTTATCGCCTGAAAACTCTTACGACAGGGATTTTTTTCTCTGCGATACGCAGCAGGCACGCTCGACTTGATTATCTCTGCAAGCTGACCTGTCGTTTCTATTGCCGCTTTGGCTCTTGCGTCCACAATGCCCTGCGCTATTTTCGGCGCAAATTTTTCTTCGCCATAGTCGTAGAGAATGCGCCTTAGTTCTTCAAACGAATATTCGTTTACAACATCTCGCGCCGACATTCCCTCACTGCTCATTCTCATATCCAGAGCAGCGTCATTGTGAAATGAAAATCCTCTGTCCTTATCATCAAGCTGATGAGAAGATACACCCAGATCTGCCATTATTCCGTCAAGCCTTTCTATTTGCAGCTCGTCCAGAACACTTGCAATTTCTCTGAAATTTCTTTTCACAAAAGTCACAGGATAACCACGCAGCCGCTCCCCGGCAGCCTCAATAGCTTCCTTATCCTGATCAAAGCAAATGAGCCTTCCCCCCGAAAGGCGCTTTGCAAGTTCCAGACTGTGACCGCCTCCGCCTGTTGTCAGGTCTGCATACACCCCATCGGGGCTGTTGAATGCGCCATCTACTGTTTCTTTCAGCAGAACGGTTGTGTGTCGAAATTCCATCAAATTCCCAGTTCACCTGCCAATGCCTCGATATCCGTGGTAGAAGTTCTTTCAAGATACTCTTCCCACAATTCCTTGTTCCAGATTTCAGCACGTTCGCCGATACCGACTACAAGCACCTCATTCTGAATTTGTGCGTAAGCACGAAGCGCCGCAGGAATAGCAATTCTTCCCTGCTTATCGGGTTCAGCCTCGCACGCGCTTCCGAACAGGTAACGTTCCAGCGGAAGCGCAGCACTCTGCGATTTAGACTTTAATTTCTGTTTAAGGTCTTCCCAACCATCTTCAGTATAAACCGTCAGACATTTTTCCTTTATACTCTTGGTAATATAGAAATGTTCGCCGCATTCCTCGCGGATTTTCGCAGGAAAATTCATACGCCCCTTAGCATCCATTGTATGCTCGTATGTGCCTAACATTTCTATCCCCCCTTACCCAGAGTCACCCCTTTTTTCAAAATCGTCTGTGAGTGCAAATTGCTGTCCTCCTCAGACAGCTGTTCCGTAGATTAAAATATTTTCCCAATTATTATCTTTAGAATGAAGGTCAAGTGGATTATCTATAAACTTTTCACCATTTCAGTGAACTTTTCACCACTTTTCCCCACAATCATATTATAGCGCAATCGCAAATGTTTTTCAACCCCGTTTTTTTAAAAATTCAGAATAAAGTTTTGTTCACATTTTTGTGCAATTCTAACAAATTGTTCATACACAAAAGCTGCGAAATCACGATTTTTTTATCAATTTTTTACAACATCTTGTTGTTATTCAATACCCATTCATCTATATATTGAAATTACTTTCAACACCTTTCCATTTTACCGCATGAATATTCATACAATGCATTTCCGATATGAAAACATTGCTTTAATTTGATAAACGCAGTTGACAAAAAGCTTTTAATATGTTAAAATTATTTACGAATAAAATGTCAGAAAAGAGGTTTACAAATGAAAATAATAAAAGCAGCAGCTGTTATAGCTGCGATTTCTGTTATGCTGTGTGGCTGTTCAGACAATTCAGACAGCAGTTCCGATAACAGCACTCATTCAAACGTTCAAAGCACTTCCGAGGATAATTCAGTTGATTCAGATAATTCCGGAATAGTATCGTATATCCCGACAGTAACTCCACCCCCGACTCTTACAATAATCCGGAACGGACAAAGCGAACCCAAAGGCACACGCACTAAAATAACAGGTCTTGATAAATATTCCATCTTCACTTCTCAGATAACCGATTATAAAGACAAAAACGGCGAGTCGGGATTATATTCCGATGACGATATGAGCATAGTGATATGTGATGGTTTTGCATATGTCAGCAACCCCAGCGACATCTGTTATACAAGCTTTGACAACACCGATATCTATAACAAAGACACAATGACTTTCTCGGGAGTATCCGAAACAAATTTACAGGAATACGTCTGTATAAACGTTGGCGATACAGTAAACGGACTCACTGTCAAGAGTGCAAAAACAATGTTCATAGATGATGATATGGGACTTACAGAGATGGCTTTAGGAAAGTATTTCAAAGCCTGTGAATGCACGTTCAGCGGCGAAATGGAGCTTACGGGTTACGTCTGCATTTTCCCCGAAGACGGTTACGGCGTTCAGACAGGAGATATACTGTTCGTTCCAAGCGGAAACTGCAATCTCCCCGTTATGAGCTACAACAAGGATACTGAAATCGGAACATATCACACTTATTATTACGGCAACAGTCTTGGAATGACATGGGTAAACCAGTACGGTCAGATTTTCCTCGGAAACATCAACACCTGTTCTGCGGATTTGTCTGCGCTGCCGACAGACGGCACTTTCACAAAGGTGAATATTCTTGTCAACAACATCTCAATGTCCTCCGCAGTTGACTGGCAGGATATAATACAAGCTGATATACTCTCGGTTACCGTGGCTTAATCCCGTGATTATAAAAGGAATGGTATTATATGAAAAATCGTTTAGAAAAAAATGTAATAATAAACAGCATAATTATTTTTCTGATTTGTCTTGCTGTTCACATATTCGAAGTTCTGGTTATCCGAACAGACGAAACAGTTCTTGCGGAATGTTTCATAAACAAAGTATCCGGAATAATATTGCTGTTTGTGGTTCTCGGATTATTGAAATGGCGTTGGAAAGATATAGGCTTTACAAAAGAAAGAGTTTTTATAAACCTGCTCAAAGGTTTTGGGTTATGTTTTGTTTTTTACGCTATTGCCTTTGCAATCGAGTTTATTGTTTTAAATTCGCAAGGCGCGCCTGCACACATTGAATTATATGTAACGGGTTTTTCTTTGACTGGTACTACCGCAAAACAGACAGGAATTGGTTTTATCCTGATGTGCATAGCGTTCAATATCATTAACGTATGGATGGAAGAGGGCTTGTTCAGAGGATTTTATATTACATACATTTCCAAAAAGCACTCTCAGCGCACAGCCTTGTTCACAGCAGCGGTGTTATTCGGAATATGGCATATCGTAACGCCATTCAGAAGTCTTCTAGACGGCGAAATGGATCTTGGCGTATTTCTGATAATGAGCGTTGGATACATTATCCTCTCCGCACTGATGGGAATTAAATGGGGACTGCTTTATAATCTTTCGGGAAGCGTCTGGATAGGACTTGCAGACCATTTCTTCAACAACTGTGTTGTCACAAATCTGCTGCACGTTGTAACCGAAAACGGCGCAGACGAAATGCAGATTGTAAGGGTAATCATCGGTGAATTGACGTCTTTTGTCGCTGTTATTGTTTATTACTTGATAAAGAAGAAAAAAACAGCAAAAAACAAATAAACAATCAAAAAAACTCCGCTCTGACAAGCGGAGTTTCAGACTGTAGAC
>CAZTRH010000001.1:21344-68202 GCA_964616605.1 uncultured Ruminococcus sp. | reverse complement strand
CTAAAAAATATTCTCAAACTGTTGAAATGTAAGCGGAAAAGTGGTATAATTAAAGTATTGCTAAACATATAAAAAACGGTTTCAGCCTTAGAATATAAAGAGGAAATGTATGTCTAGATTTGATGGAAAAATTTGCCCTGTATGCATGAGCAAACTTAAAGATGGCGATGACGTTGTAGTCTGTCCGATATGCGCAGCGGCACATCACAGAGAGTGTTATTTTAAAAATAATAAGTGTGCTTTTGAACAAAATCACGAAGAATATCTTAAGAGCGGCAATTTACCGAACGAAACAAGTATTTCTGATACAACAACGTCATACGGTCAGTCTGAGCAGCAATCTGTTGACGGCGACAACAGGAGGACAGCCAAAGCGTCTGATGATAAAGAAAACATGGACGAACTTGAACTGCTTGGCGACCTTATCAATAAGCGCAATGATGTACTGAATATAAGAAACGCCTCTTTTGATGGAAATACCCCTGCTGCGCCGCAGTTTTCAAGCGACCTTGAGCGAGAAATAGACGAGGATATTGAAAAGATGATGGGAATGCCATCGGAATTGTGGACCCAATCTGAAGCACAGGATTATATACGACATCTGAAAGAAAAACTTGCCAATCCCAATCATGGCGCAGACGGAGTGTCGATGCGTGAGCTTGTGTATGTTACGGCTACTTCGATCTGGCATTATACAAAAGCATATGTTTCGTTTTTTGCCAAGAAAACAAAGCGGTCATTCAATCCCGCATCTGGTTTGTTTTTCCCCGTATTTCAGTTTTATAGAAAAATGGACGGTTGGGGAATACTGTTGACGTTGTTTGTGCTGTTGACGGAGGGCTTGCCGCTCGGACTTCAGCGATTCGGCTTTATAGATGAGAGCTTGACAAACGTGCTGCTGGCGGCAGGAAGCATTCTGAGCGTTGCCGCTATGGTGCTGCTGTGTATATTCAGCGATTATTTGTATTTCAGGCACTGTATAAACCGCATACACAAAATCCGCCGTCAGTTCGATGGAAAGACGGATACTATTGAATATTATCACGCACTTTACGAAAGCGGAAAGCCATCGGTACTAAGAGGATTGTTTGGCTGTCTGCTGCTTGTGGTGGTGAGAGTGTTTATTCTGGTTGTTCTGGGCGGTTATCATGCTTGAATGCGTTCTGGCTGTCGGAAATGCCGCTGAAACAATCGCAGGCACTGTATAAACCGCATACACAAAATCCGCCGTCAGTTCGATGGAAAGACGGATACTATTGAATATTATCACGCACTTTACGAAAGCGGAAAGCCATCGGTACTAAGAGGATTGTTTGGCTGTCTGCTGCTTGTGGTGGTGAGAGTGTTTATTCTGGTTGTTCTGGGCGGTTATCATGCTTGAATGCGTTCTGGCTGTCGGAAATGCCGCTGAAACAATCGCAGGTATAATGCCGGAGATATTTTGTTAAAACACAGAAGGGAGGCTTTGATATGAAACGCAGAATGGAACAATTTTATTCGGCATTCGGCGACAGCGGAATAATGTTTATTTTGTACACTTTCTCCGTTATATTGAATTGCCTTCTGACGTGGAATATGGAGCTTCCGTCAAAGTTTCCCGAGGAAATTACGGTTGCAGGAACAGCGGCTTACTTTTCGGGCAAGGACTGGTCAGAGCTTCTTGGAAGTATAAACAGCAGCGGTGGTTATATTCAGGCGATTTTCTATGTGCCGCTGTTTTTCCTGTTCAGCACGCCTTATGCTATTTACAAGGCAATGCTTGTTATGAATTCACTACTTATAAGCATAATACCGCTTATAGTGTATCACATTGCCGCAAAGCTCGGTATTGAGAGAGTTCGCCACAAGCTTATGATTTCGTTAAGCTGCGGAATGTATGTATCATACATAGCGTGCAGCAAGTTTGTCTGCAGCGACACAATTTCGGCAGTTCTCTGCTGGATAATGCTGCTGTGCGTGTTCTGTTCGTGGAACAAGAAAAATAAAGGCACACGCTTTGTGATGTCGGTTGTGCTGGGATTTTTGTTTGCGGCGGCATATGCTGCAAACCCACAATTACTGGCTGTTGACGCAGCAGTGCTTACGGCAGTGCTGATTGCACATTTTGTTTTTCGTGAAAAAGTACTCAATTTAATTGTATTTGCAGTGTCATGCGTATTGTCTTTTACAGCGGAACATTTTGTTTTTGCTGCATTGAAGCAATCTTTATGGAACGAGAATGTGCATATTGAGTTTTCCGGTTCGGTGCAGAATATTTTCTCATCGCTCTATTCGGGATTTTACGCATTTATGACTTCTTCTCTGGGAATGGGCGCGCTTGCGTTGGCGTTGTTTCTGGCTCTTGCATTTTCAATTTTGCGTGAGGGCATACGAAAGCGTGTTGACACTCCCGAAAGCAATACAAGGGTCTATGAGCCGATAAAGCACAGATACAGTATGAGAGTGACTTTGTTTGCATTGTTTCAGCTGTTGGCTGTGTTCCTTCTGGAAATATTTTCATCATTGTTTGTCGTAGTATGCAATAATGGAGAGAAAAAGGAGTTTGAGAGCTGCGCTGATATTTTAGCGCCATTTGCGCTGTTTTTAGTATTGGTATTCATTATTCAATATGGCATAGAGCTGCATCATATTTTGCTTGGTGCAGGTATTTACGCTTATGCATGTTTGTGCTTTGTGTTGACGGTATACGGAGGTCTGGACGATGTGGGACACAACAAAGTTCTGTCTGAGATACTGCCGCTGCGAAGATTAGTTGATGTTAGTTCGTCAAAAATGACGTATCTTGTCGTGTCGTCGTGCGTATTTACGTTTTATGCGCTGCTGTTCGTTTTTATTTCTTGCACGAGAAAGCACCGTGCAAGGCTTGCAGCAACAAGTATTTTTGCAGTGTTCGTGGCATCGGTGACTTATTTTTCTGTCGCTTATATCCCATCGGCAGGTAAAGAAAATGCACAGAAGAACGCTGCATATACCGAGGTTTTTGCACTGCTGTACAACACGCCGCAGTCACCGCCGATTATCATTTATGAAGCAGAGGACGAACTTGCGTCGACCATTCAGTTCCTTGCTCAGGATACGTCTGTTGGTATTGTGAAATCGGGCGAAAAAATTCCTCAGTCTTGTCTGCTTATCACAAAGTCAGACGTTCAGCTGCCGCGTGACGCAGGCTCTTATGATAATGTCGGAAAAACGAACAGCTATACCGTGTATGCGTTCGGAGAAACCGCACGGAACTTTATCCGTTATAATTCTCAGGCTGAACAGAACGGAACAAGGACTTCATCTTCAGCGTAATTCGGAGGAACTGAAATGTCAGCTATAAAAAAAGCGGCAGCAGGAAAATTTGATCCTACCCGTGTTCTTATACTGGGTTTTATCGCTGCAATTGCGGTGGGTACTGTGCTGCTGTGCCTGCCGATTTCATCGAAATCAAGGGAATTTACTCCGCTGTTCAATTCATTTTTTACAGCAACTTCCGCAACTTGTGTTACCGGACTGTCAATGTACGACACTTTTTCGCACTGGTCGATGTTCGGGCAGATTGTGATTGCATTTCTTGTTCAAGTGGGCGGTCTGGGTTTTGTGACGATAATTACATTCTTTAACGTAGCCGCAGGGAAAAAGCTGGGATATCGCACTCTTGCAGGTGCGGCAGGCGATTTATCCGAAAACAGCTTCAAGGACGGGCGCAATATATTTGTAAGCATTATGAAATATTCCGCAATATTCGAACTTGTGGGAGCAGTGATACTCTCGGCAGTGTTCATTCCGCAATACGGGATTTACGGGTTGTGGATGGGCATTTTTATGAGCGTGACTGCATTCTGTAATGCGGGTTTTGACTTGCTGGGCATTGAGAAAGCTGACAGCAGCCTTATGACGGTAAGTGATAATCCTATTGTGCTGATTACGCTTGCTTTGCTGATTACGTTGGGTGGACTTGGCTATATAGTCTGGGAGAATTTCATAAATATCCGTTCAAGGAAGAAATTCAGCCTGCATACAAAGGCGGTTCTTCTGATGTCGGGAGTTCTTACGGCGGCGGGAACAGTGTTCTTTCTTATCTCGGAGTACTCGAACCCTCTTACTATGGGGGATATGCCTTTTGGTGAAAAGCTTTTGAATGCTTTTTTCAGTTCAGTGACTGTAAGAACGGCAGGCTTTGACAGTCTGAACTTCAGCGAGATGAACGAGTTTTCGCAGCTTGGCGCAATACTGTTTATGTTTATCGGTGCAGCACCCGGTTCAACGGGCGGCGGAATTAAGGTAACAACACTGTTTGTAATTATAATGACAGTGACGTCATATATGAAAAACAAAAACGATGTTGAGCTTATGGGGCATAAGCTTGATAAACTGACGGTATACAGAACGCTTGTAATGACGGTTTTGTCGCTGCTGGCGGTTATTGTGTGTTTTACGGCGCTGTATTTCTCAATGCCGGCGTCAGCAGAAACACTTAATTGCAGCGCAGTTCAATGTCTGTTTGACGCAGTATCGGCGTTTTCTACGACAGGCGTTTCGTCAGGAGCAGCGGCAGCTACGGGTATTATCGGGAAATGGCTGCTGTTGGTGACGATGTTCATAGGAAGAATAGGTCCTGTGTCGCTTGTGATGTCACTGGTGTTGAACAGTACCAAGAGGAAAAATATAGTGCTGCCCGATGGTCAGATATTGATAGGATAAACTCCGTGGGATTTCACGGTGAATACTAATTGTCAAGAGGTGAGGGAATATGAAAACAGAGGCATTCAGACTGGGAGAAATCACAATGTATGTTTCTGAGGATCACAGATTTGGCACGGACGCATTTCTGCTTGCATATTATGCCGGGGTGCGCCACGACAGCATAGTCTGCGATCTTTGCACAGGCTGTGGCATTGTTCCGCTTATATTCTGCAAGAATGTTAAACCGCGCCTGATTTATGCTGTTGATATTCAGGACGAGGCTATTGATTTGCTTAGCAAAACTATAAAGGAGAACGGTCTTGAAAATGTCATACAGCCTGTTTTGTGTGACTTGAAAGAGATTTCACAAAATCATATTCCGTTTGAAAGCGTGGATATAGTTACTGTAAATCCGCCCTATATGACAAGCGGTTCGGGTTATGAAAAACAGTCTTATGCACAGGCGGTTGCACGTCACGAAATAATGTGCAACGTAGATGATGTGTGTAAGGCGGCAGGAAAACTGCTGAAATATGGCGGTCTGCTGAAAATGTGCCATCGTCCCGAACGGCTTTCCGATGTCATGGCGGCTATGAGAAAGAATAAGATAGAGCCAAAGTCGCTGACGCTTGTTCATAACAGTATAAACGATAAACCATGGCTGTTTTTGATTTCGGGAAAAAAAGGTGCTGCTTCGGGCATGGTAATTGAAAAGCCTATGATACTGCGCAATGATGATAAATCATATACAGAGGAGTACGCAAGGCTTTATGAGTGACGGAAAACTTTATATAGTTGGCACGCCGATAGGAAATCTGTCTGATTTTAGTCCTCGTGGAATAGAAACGCTTGAAAATGCGGATTTGATTGCTGCTGAAGATACCAGGGTTTCGCTGAAGCTGCTGACGCATTTCGGGATAAAAAAACCGCTTATTTCCTGTTATAAGCCAAAGGAGCAGGAAAAGAGCGAACAGATAATATCGCTGATTGCCGAAGGAAAAACAATTGCACTGGTAAGCGATGCGGGAATGCCATGTATTTCCGATCCGGGTTATGTTCTGGTGAAAAAATGCAGGGAGCTTGGAATTGCAGTGGAGGTGATTCCGGGGTGCAATGCTGCGGTTGCAGCTGTGGCAGTAAGCGGAATAAGCACTGAGCGCTGGACGTTTGAGGGGTTCTTGCCTGTCGGCAGAAAGGAACGCAGCGAGCGCCTTGAAACAATTAAAAATTTGCCGCATACGCTGGTATTTTACGAAGCGCCGCATAAAATCCGCCAGACTCTTGCTGACTTGGTCGAAGCACTGGGTGCCGACAGGGAATCGGCACTTTGCCGCGAACTTACCAAGCTGCACGAAGAAGTGATAAGCGGTACTCTTGGCGAACTTTCACATTATTATGACAACACTGAACCGCGAGGGGAATACGTTATAGTGATAGGCGGCGCACAGCACACCGAGAAATGCTGTACCATAGAGCAGGCTGCCGCTTTGGCAAAAAGCCTTGCCGAGGGCGGTGAGAAACTGTCCGAGGCTTGCCGACAGGCGGCAAAAGCGACAGGCATTCCAAAGCGTGATATTTATTCGATATTAACACAGGAGGGTAACTGATATGAAAAATCTTGAGAAGAAACTGGGAGAGCGCATTGATAAGAAGGTAGGACCTGCAGGAAAGCTGGTTCTTCCGATAATCGGCGCAGTTATCGTAGTTGCGGTTGCTGTGGCTTACATCTGTCTGAAGCTTGCAGATAACGTTCGTTACAACGAGAAGTGGAAAGATTATGAGGAGTGCGGCTGGCACTGATATGGCAAAAAAAATTATGCCTCTGAAAGAAGGCATTCAGCCGGCTGATGGGAAGAATATCCGTATAGTGAGGCTTTCGGACGGGAGGACTATTTCGTATCGGCTTACCCGAAAGAAAATCAAGAATGCATACTTCAGAGCAAAAGCTGATGGAATTGTTGATGTTTCTGCAAACAGCCGAATGACTATTGCACAGGTGGAGCAATTTATCAGAGAACGTGCGGATTATTTCCTTAAAGCTCTGGAAGACGTTGCTGCAAAGGCGCAAAGGAATATAGCCGATATAAGCCGTGTGCAATGGCTGGGAAAAGAATACTCGGTGCGTGTGATAGAAAGCAGCCGTGAATGTGCTGTGCTTGAAGAGAACGAATGCAGAGTGTTTACTCGTTTCGGCGATGAGGAGAATATTTGTTCTCTTGTCCGCCGAATGACAGCAGAGCGGTTTGCGGTGCTGTGCGGAGAACTGAACGAACAGGTGCGTTCGGAACTGGAAGCACGGGGACTTACTCCTCCGCCTACTCGTATCACAATAAAGGAAATGACTTCACGATGGGGCAGCTGTTCATATTCCAAGGGGCATATTTCAATGAATATTCGGCTGGCACCGTTTCCGAGAGAAACTGTGTTGTCGGTTCTGTGGCATGAGTATGCGCATTACTGGCATCATGATCATTCAAAGAAATTCTATGAGTTTGTGTTGGAGATGTACCCGGAATATTACAAATGGAATAATCTGTTGAAATAACAACCGATTGTTTTATTCACAAAACGAGCAAACAAAAGCTCCTCGAATGGGAAAGAGATTTCCATATCGGGGAGCTTTTTTATTGAGGAATTATTCCTGAGTTTCGGAAAGAATTTTATTAACATCTTCGACAGGGAGATCAGTAATGCTCGCAATTTCATCAGCTGAAAGTTTGTTTTTTAGTCGAAGAATAATCTGCTTCTGAGTTTGACGTGTTCCACGCTCAAAGCCTTGTTTATCGCCACGTTCAAATCCTCAATTTTTTGTCGTCAGAGCTGCCTATACAAATCATATTTAAGGACAGCAGATCATACTCCTTGCGGATATCTGTTGTATCGGGCGGTTCTCCGTGCTTTACTGCATGGTTTCTGCTGGCTTTACTTACAATTAATGCCGTTCAGCGGTGTTGATGAACGGCATTTGGATTATTTATCTTCGAGGTTTTTCAATGCTCGTAATTCGTCACGGTTTACCTGAACCTTGCCGTCCTTTATTACCTTAACTTCATCTTTTTTGATTACAAGCGGAACGTCGGGTTTCTTGTCCAGTTTAACTTTAAGAACGCCTGTGAGAAGATTAACTTCTTCGACAGCGCCTTTGCCTTCCGGAGTTTCAACGTAAGCACCTACCTTTGGAGTAGTACGCAGAAAATCTTCATAGCAGTTCTGCTCATATTTCAAACAGCACATAAGTCTTCCGCAAGTGCCTGATATTTTTGTAGGATTGAGGGAAAGCGACTGCTCCTTTGCCATCTTGATGGATACAGGCTGAAATTCGCCGAGGAAGCTTGAACAGCAGAATGGTCTTCCGCAAATTCCGAGTCCGCCCAGCAGCTTTGCTTCATCACGCACGCCTATCTGACGAAGTTCAATACGGGTACGATAAATCGCCGCAAGGTCCTTTACAAGTTCTCTGAAATCAACACGTCCGTCCGATGTGAAATAGAAAAGAATTTTGCTTCCGTCAAATGTGATATCAACATCAATCGGTTTCATATCCAGCTTGTGAAAATGGATTTTCTCTGCGAATACACGCATTATCTCTTTTTCGCGATTGAGGTTGTTTTCAAGAGTGCGAATATCGTTTTCGTCTGCCTTGCGGATTATCTTTTTCAAGGGAGAAACCAATGAAGCCTCTGATATCTTCCTGTTCGGGAGAACTACTTCTCCGCATTCAACGCCTCTTGCTGTTTCGACAACTGCCTTGTCGCCCCTCTTGAAATCAATGCCGCACGGCGCAAAGTAGTAAACCTTGCCTGCGTCTTTAAAACGAACGCCTATTATTTCAGCGTTTGGTACATTTTCAATGTTTTCGTTATCTTGAAGCGATTGTACAAATTCCGTGGGACGCAGAATATTTTCAGTATAGCTTTCCTGCGGGCGTTCGGGTTTTCGGCGTTGTTCGCTGTTGGCTGCGTTATTGCCGCTGCGGTTATTCGCAGGGCGGTTTGAATTGTTGTGCCGATGTGTTTTTTCAGCGGAATTATCATTGCTTCCGGGAGTATTCTTTTTGGGTGCAATTTTCTCCGTAAAGTATTCGTTGTTTTCCATATATGTTCTTTAAACCTTTCCATTAAAAGCGCGGGACATGAAGTATGATACCGTAAGTGCAAGATTGAGATTATAAATCGTATTGCGCTCGATTTCAAATGCTGCGTCAAGCATATCAAGCAGCTGCTCGGCTGAATATGCGTCCGCTATTTTTTCCGACTCGTTTTTGGCGAGGTATTCCGCTTCGCCGCGACTCTTTACCGCAAGTGCGTCACGCAGTATATGCGAAAAAATCCTGAATGTTTCTGCAAATGCAGCTCGGTTTGTCTGCTGCGACAAGGCAGCTGCCGTTCCAAGAAGGTCACGGTGCGCCAGTGAATGCGCTGCTTGTTTTGCGCTGTCGATTACGGCAAGTTCTGCTTCGCTTTCTTTATCCGTTTCGTTTATCAGCGTTTTGCAGCGCCCGATATTTCCGGAAAACAGTTCGGCAAGTTCTGTGGCTTTGTCGGGGTTTACACCTGTATCGGTAAGCGCACGGACGCATTCGTCAATGCCTGCGTCAGAAATTTCATATTCCGTTACACGGGATATTACCGTTTCGGGGATAGCAGATGTGTTTTCGGCTGTAAATATAAAACGCAGATGTGGCAGCGGTTCTTCAATAAGTTTAAGCAGTGTGTTATGAAGGACAGGCGGCATATCGTCGCAGTCCTCAAAGACGTAAATCTTAAGTTCTCCGTTATTCGGACGGATTGCAGTGTCACGGAGTATTTCACGAAAGGGTGCTGCAAGGTATTTTTCATCAGGCAGCGACTTTTTTACAAAAATAACGTCCGGGTGGCAGTCCTTTTCAATGTTCCGACAAGTCGGACAGTTTCCGCAGGCTTTGTTTTCGCACAAAAACAGCTGTGCTGTATAGCGTGCCATTATTTTTCGTCCGCTGCCTTTATTTCCCGAAAACAGCAATGCGTGGGAGAGTCTGCCTTTGGCGGCAGTATTATCCAGACGGCTTTTCAGCGGCTCTTTACCGTATAAAATCATTCTCAGACCTTCTCAAAGCGCTCGATATCTGTAACAAACATTGTAGCTCCGCCTACCATTACTTCGACAGGAAAATCAGAGTATGCACCCTTTGTGCAAGAAGCGGAGTTCGGAACAAACTGACGGCGTTTATGGCTGTGTTCACGGATAATGCCAAGGATTTCATCGACATTTTCATCTTCGGAACAAATCATAAACGTAGTGTTGCCTGCGAGCAGAAAACCGCCTGTTGAAGAAAGCTTTGTTGCCTGAAATCCGCTTTTTGTAAGCGCTGACTGTACAGCGTGGCTGTCGTCATTATTTATTATCGCATAAATCAGTTTCATACAATCGCTCCTTACAATCGAAAATCGGATTCTGTATTTATCCGACTGACGCAATAGTGTACTTTCCTATTATACAACATTTTTGCAGAAAATGCAAGAGTTGAGCGAAATAATCCTTACAGCGGCTGATTATAAAAGTTCGTTGTACAAGTTGCACAAATTTCAGACTTGTTTTTCTACGTTTGCCGCCCTTGACTTTTTTCAAAAATATGATAGAATTAAAGTAGCACATTGGAAATCAACGCTGTGTTGTTTTTGGTGTGCTGAACAGAGTGTGTTTGTGCGCTCAACAACATTAATTCAAGGAGGTACTTAACCCATGGCTTATCAGATTACTGACGAATGCATCGCTTGCGGCGCTTGCGCAGACGGCTGCCCCGTTTCTGCAATCTCTGAAGGTGACGGCAAGTATGTTATTGACGCAGATTCTTGTGTAGGATGCGGCGCTTGCGCTGACACTTGCCCCGTAGGTGCTCCTAAGGCTGAGTAATTCTACTGTTTCTGCAAGAGATAATTTGACGATGAAGGACGGGTTTACTCCCGTCCTTTTAGTTTATAGTACTAATATCCCACAGTCAGCGTTTGCCGCCTTTTTACATGAAAAAAAAGGGTTGTATCACGATCACTTCCGTTCTCGTGATACAACCCCTCTTAAATCAAGGTGCAAATAAAATTATAGCAACGCTGCGACAATCAGCTAGTTCACCCAACAGAAACAGTGAACCTCGAACGTTACCGCCCGGTTTACCATTTCTAGATTACGCTCGGAACCAATTTCAGCGTTATGTGTCCGCACCCTGCGGAATAAGAGTCAATTCCCTTTTGCTTTATCTCATATGTAAGCCGCCGCCCGACACCTTTATCCTGAACTGCGGGACTTTGCAGCAAGGATTGTGACAACTGAAAACATAAATGTTTTCGGTGCTTGATAAGCTGCCGGCATCCGAAATATCGCTCAAGAAAACCAACGAATAAGGTCGAGCTGCCAACTTCAAAAAGCAATGCGCTCCCGATAGAAGGTTACACCTCCAACGCACGGATTTTTTCCGCAGACATCTGCCCTTGATATCATTTTAACTCATAATTCGTGAATTGTCAAGTGTTTTTTTGCAATTTCTACAAATAAATAAAAATTATGGTTGACATTTTATTTAAAAAGGTGTAAAATAATAATGGAAATTTATTTTTTATAGGAGTGATGCTATATGAAGATTACACTTAACAATGGCGAAGTAAAAGAATTTGAAGCGGGAATTTCCGCTTTTGATATTGCACGGGAACTGGGTCTTGCGAAGACTGCCTGTGCTGCCGAGATAAACGGCACCGTATGCGATATGCGAACTTGCGTCACTACCGATTGCACCGTTAACATTCTTTCTTTTGAGGACGAGCAGGGTCAGCGTGCGTTTAATCATACTGCGTCCCACGTTCTGGCTCAGGCGGTAAAGCGTCTGTTCCCGAACACCAAGCTTGCAATAGGACCTGCTATTGACAACGGTTTCTATTATGATTTTGATACAGAAGTTCCATTCACAATGGATACTCTCTCCGCTATTGAAGCTGAAATGAAGAAAATCGTCAAGGAGAGCATAAAGCTTGAGCAGTTTACTCTATCTCCCAACGAAGCTATAAAGTATCTTGAAGAGCAGGGCGAGCCGTATAAGGTTGAGCTTTGCCGTGAACACGCAGATAAGGGCGAGCCGATTTCGTTCTACAAGCAGGGCGATTTTACAGACCTGTGCGCAGGTCCGCATCTGATGTCAACATCATCGGTAAAGGCGTTTAAGCTCACTTCCGTTACGGGTGCATACTGGCGCGGAAGCGAAAAGAACAAGATGCTTACCCGTATATACGGAACCGCTTTTCCGTCAAAGGACGCTCTGAACGCTCATCTTACCGCTCTGGAAGAAGCGAAAAAGCGTGACCACAACAAGATAGGCAGAGAGCTTGAATATTTCACGACTGTTGACGTAATCGGTCAGGGTCTGCCTGTTCTTCTTCCGAAGGGCGCAAGAGTAGTTCAGATCATGCAGCGCTGGGTTGAGGACGAGGAATACAAGCGTGGCTGTATCCTTACAAAAACACCGCTGTTTGCAAAGCGCGAATTCTATAAGATTTCGGGACACTGGGATCACTATCTTGACGGTATGTTTATTATGGGCGACCCGTATGACGAGGAAAAGGAGTGCTTTGCTCTGCGTCCTATGACCTGCCCGTTCCAGTATCAGGTGTTCCTTAACAGACAGCGTTCTTACCGTGACTTGCCTATGCGTCTTACTGAAACTTCCACACTGTTCCGCAACGAGGACAGCGGTGAAATGCACGGTCTTATCCGTGTTCGCCAGTTCACTATTTCCGAGGGACATTATATTCTTCGTCCCGAACAGCTTGAGGAAGAATTTGCACACTGTCTGGAGCTTGCAAAGTATATGCTCGGCACAGTAGGACTGCTTGACGACTGCACATTCCGCTTCTCACAGTGGGATCCTGCAAATCCCAAGAACAAGTATGAGGGTACTGCTGAGCAGTGGGAAACTGCGCAGGCTACTATGAAAACCATTCTTGACAACCTCGGTGTTCAGTACACTATTGGAATTGACGAGGCTGCATTCTATGGACCGAAGCTTGATATTCAGTACAAGAACGTATTCGGCAAGGAGGATACTCTTGTTACTATTCAGATTGATATGCTGCTTGCCGAGAAATTTGGTATGGAGTATGTCGATGTTGACGGCACAAAGAAGCGTCCGTATATCATTCACCGCACATCTCTGGGCTGCTTTGAAAGAACGCTTGCTTACCTGCTTGAAAAGTATGCAGGCGCACTGCCGCTGTGGCTGTCACCCGAACAGGTGAGAATACTTCCTATCACTGATCGTGCAAAGGAATACGCAGAGAACATTTCCAAAAATCTTGAGGAACTCGGCATTCGCACATCTGTTGATAACAGAAATGAAAAGATCGGTTATAAAATCCGTCAGGCTCAGCTTGAGAAAATTCCTTATTTCTTCATTGTCGGCGACAAGGAAGTCGAGGATAACACCGTTGCGCTGCGTTCCAGAAAAGAAGGCGATCTTGGCGCATTGCCGCTTGATGACGTAATCTCAAGAATTGTAATGGAAAATGCTAAGAAAGTAAGATAACCATAACTGAAAGGAAAAAGTATGGCAGAAGAACTCAATTGGAGAGAAAATTATAAGGATTTCAACAAAGATCTTGAAGCAAAAATTCTTGAAGCAAACAACGACAACACGCTTGTAAAGTGGTCAAAGCTGCTGCCCGAGCTTATGGGTTCGGAAGTGTTTATGGCAGGCGAGTTTGCAGAGGAAATGGTAAATGCAAACGGTGAGAAGATGATGAGCATTCTCATGCTTCAGAAGAACGGACACACTGTTGTTCCGTTTTTCACATCGCCTGAGCGTATGTCGGTTCTCATAGGTCCCGACAACAATTCGTTTGATGTTATGAAGATAAATACCGTGCGCTTTATGCAGTCGGTTAAGGATAAGCCGGTTGTACTCAATCCCATGTCGCCTTATTCAAGAGCGTTTTCGCCGTTTGATATGAAGGTGCTTGTTGCGGAAAATATCGACAAGAAGCCAGACATCAAAGACGACGTAGAACCTGTTTCTACTGAAGCGGGCGGCAAGTCCGTATCCGAATAATTATTCTTGAACAGTACATTTGCCTGTCTGATAATAACTTAGGCAAGATGCCCCCCTGCCTGCGAACCGAACTTAGTAGTGCTGAACGAAGTTCAGTACGGTCGCGTTAAATGACGGGGCAAGCCCCTTATTGAACGATGGCAAATATACCGGCAAGGAATATAGTCACACGTCAGGAGCATAATTTTGAATAACGCAAAACAACTTTTAAGCATTATAGTTCCCAGCTTCAATGAGGAAGAGAGTATACCTCTTTTCTATAACGAAGTGGCAACCACAAAGCAATTTTTCGACAATAACAATGTTGAACTGGAGTTTTTATTTATTGACGACGGCTCGCGGGATAAAACTGCGCAAGTGGTGAAATCCCTCCATGAACAGGACGAGCGTGTTCATCTGATATCTTTTTCACGCAATTTCGGAAAAGAGGCAGCTATTTATGCGGGACTGGAAAAAGCAAAGGGCGATCTGGTCGTTCTGATGGACGCCGATTTGCAGGATCCGCCGTCATTGCTGCCAAAGATGTTCGCCGAGATTAAATCGGGAGAATACGACATTGTTGCAACAAGGCGTGTTGACCGTAAAGGCGAACCGCCGATAAGGTCGTGGTTTGCACGCAGGTTTTATGCTATTATGCGGAAGATTTCCACAACAGATATTGTGGACGGTGCAAGAGATTTCCGCATGATGACAAGAGCGGTTGTTGACTCAATCCTTTCTATGAAGGAGGTAAACCGCTTTTCAAAAGGCATTTTCGGCTGGGTAGGATATCGCACGCATTGGCTTGAATATGAGAATATTCAGCGCGCGGCAGGTGAAACGAAATGGTCGTTCTGGAAGCTGTTCAAATATTCAATTGAGGGAATAATGGCTTTTTCGACTATGCCGCTTGTGCTTCCTGTGATAGTGGGAATTGTGTTTCTGATTGCAAGTCTGGGATTGCTGATTGCGGCGATTGCGGTGGGAGCGGCTTACGGAGAGTGGCTGTTTCTTGCGGTGCTGTGTGCATTGGCGTTCTTTTCAGGCATTATTCTGTGCTTTATGGGAGTGCTTGGAATGTATATCGGAAAGATGTACACGGAAATCAAAGACAGACCCAAATACCTTGTTCGTGAAGAATTCTGATATATAAATCAGATAATCGCCTTATAATAAAAAACGCCCTTTTCGCAGGACTTCAGACCTGTGAAAAGGGCGTTTTCGTTTTATTGACAGTATCAGCAGGATAAAACGTAATATCTGTTCGCCTTAACTCCATCAATTGCGTTGATGAAGTCGCTGAATTTTGCATAACCATAATCAGCGTAATCAAATCCAGGAAATTCTTTTCTGATTTGTCCGCTGAGTGCCTTTATACTATGACTGCCTTCGCTTCTGGCAAAGTCGTAAACGAATTTTTCGATTTTTTCGGTGCGCCGCATAAACTCATCGCTTATTGTAATGCGGTTTCCGTTGATATCAAGTCCTGTCATATTTCCGACAAGCTGTTTGAGAGTGCGCACACCAAGTTCATTCAGATAATCCTTGCCGAATTTCTGCAAGAGCAGTTTTCCAAGTTCGGGGAGGATAATACCGTTTTCGTTTTCAGAAATACCGGTAAGTATAAAGCGTCTTACAGAATGCAATTCCGGTTTTTCAAAAGAAAGCTTGTCGGATTTTTCTTCAGCAGTGTCAGAAGCTGAAGAGGAAACATCAAATCCGGAATTGCCATATTCGGATTGGCTTTCCTCTGACGCTGATAATTCTTCTGTGTTGGATTCGGATTCGTTTTGCAAATCTTCTGCGTTATCTGCGTTATCCTCTTTGCCCTCTGCCATGTAGAGCTTGTATTTGTTGAATGAGATTTCACTGATGTCTTTAAGCGCTGTTGTGTAATCTTCAATTTCGAGCTGCTTGATATAGTCCTTTCCAAGCTTTTTCTGAAGCTGTCCGTTTAGCCGTGCAGGAGTTATTCCGAGCTTTGCCGATGATGCTATGGTTTCGATAACGGCTGTCTTGAAATCCTCCATTGTCAATTTCTTTTCAACGTTATCTGTTGGCGGATTTTGAACGGCAGCTTTTTTTGCTGTATTATCAGTTTTTGCGCCGATGCCTGCGTCGGCTGTGCTTTTGCTTGCAGCGTTCTCGGGAAGAGCGGCAGGCTTGGGTGAACCTGTTAAGCCGATTGTTTTGGGAGCGGACTCTGCAAGTGCAACGTTTGTGCCGTCACGCACTATTCCGGGAACTTTGTCGAGGAATTTTGAAAAACGCTTTGATACAGGCTCTGACGGCGTTCCGAATTTTGAATAATCCACTTTCCCGAAAATGCTCTGTATATGCCTTTCGAGATTCATCATATTGTCACGCTCTGTACCGTGAGAAGAAAGGTATTGCTTTATTGCGTCAGCAACTTTTTCCATAGTTACCGTGACGGAAGCAGGGGCGGCAGAACGCTGGCTGCTATTGTTCTGGGGTGTGCGTGTTTTAACTGAAACGAATGTGTTTCTGCGTTTCAATTCGGGGAAGCTGTCAACAAATCCCGAAAGTCTGTTGTAGCCCAGACGGTTGAAATCAACGTTTCCGAAGCGGGAAGTGATGAAATTATCAAGCTTTGTAAGCGGAGTGCCTTTTTCGTCGCCGTCTTTGACATACTCAACAACTGCTCCGCGCAGGTCTTTTTCTGTGTATTCGGCTACTGCGTCGCAAACCTGATTGAGAAAACTGAAATGATGGCAGCTTGACGTGAACGCAAGCGGTGTTTTTACTTCTCCTATGCCAACGACCAGTTTTCCTGCTTCACGCAGGCGGATTGCAAGTCTTGTAAAGTCGCTGTCGCTTGTTACAAGTACAAATCCGTCTACATTGCCCGAATATAGCAAGTCCATAGCGTCTATGATTATTGAAAAATCGGTTGCGTTCTTGCCTGCGATATAGCTTGTCTGCTGAACGGGAAGAATAGCGTTGTTGATGGCGGGAAAATGCCAGCCGTTATCGCCCTTTTCCCAGTCACCGTAAACACGTCTGCAGGATAATTCTCCGTACTTCGCAGCCTCTTGAAGAATAAACGGCGCATATTTTGCCGAAACATTATCGCTGTCGATAAGCAGGGCGAGTTTCTTTTCTTCTGACATAATAACACTCCTTGTAATGGTGGAAAAACAAATGCATGGGTTGTGCGTATGATTTGCCGTAAACTTCATTGGCGCAGGTGCGTTTTATATTGCAACAGGTATCTTATCTGTAAATTCGTGGTATTGATAATTTTCGGCGGTAAAGCTGTTTTTGGTGAAAGCGTAGAAATCGGTTATATCTTCGACCTTCATCGTAGGCGCAGCGAACGGCTTTTGTTCTATGATGCGCTTTACAATATCAACGTGTCTGTCATAGATATGAGCATTTGCAATAACGTGTACAAGTTCGCCCGCTTCAAGTCCGCTTGCTTTTGCGAACATCGTTACTAGTGCAGCGTACTGACATACGTTCCAGTTGGAAGCGGTGAGCATATCCTGACTGCGTTGATTTAAGATGGCATTAAGCCTGCCGCCGCAGACATTGAATGTAAGAGAATATGCGCAAGGTGCTAAAGCCATTTCGTTGAGATCGGCGTGGTTGTACATATTCAGCAGAATGCGCCGTGACGCCGGTATGTGCTTTAAATCATACAAAGCCTTGTCGACCTGGTCAAATTCGCCTTCGGGGTACTTGTGCTTAACGCTCATCTGATAACCGTAAGCCTTGCCGATGCTGCCGTTTTCGTCTGCCCATGCGTCCCAGATGTGGGCTGAAAGCTCGTGTACATTGTTGCATTTCTTCTGGTAGATCCAGAGGATTTCCTCAATGGCCGAGCGGTAGAAAGTGCGGCGCAGCGTAAGCAGCGGAAATTCTTCCGACAGATTATAACGATTGACTATTCCGAATTTCTGAATAGTGTGCGCAGGAGTGCCGTCCTCCCACCTGGGGCGGACGGTAAATTCCTCGTCTGAAATTCCGTTTTCAAGAATATCACGGCAATTTCGGATAAATATTTCATCTGCGTAACTCATAGATAACCTCTGAATTAAAGTTCGCTGAGGATAAACATATCGTAAATAACCTTGATAGCCTTGTCGAAATCGTTTTCGTCAATGCCAACGATGATGTTAAGCTCAGAAGATCCCTGATCTATCATTCTGATGTTGATATCGGCGTGAGAGAGTGCTGCAAATACACGGGTAGCTGTTCCCTTCTTTGCACGCATACCGCGTCCTACGACTGCGATAAGCGCCATACCGTCAATTATTTCAAAGTGATCGGGGTGAACAACGTCCTTTATGCGCTGTGCAAGTTTTTCACGCTGTCCGTCCAGTTCGTTGGAGTGAACAACAACGGATACGGTGTCGATACCTGTGGGAATGTGCTCGGGGAAAACATTGTGGTTTTCGAGAACCTGAAGCAAGCGGCGCATAAATCCCTGCTCGGAATTCATTCTGTCCTTTTCAATCGAGATTACAGAGAAATCCTTTTTGCCTGCAATACCTGTTATGAGGAAACGAGGAGCCTTGTCGGCTGCGTCGGGAACTATGAGTGTGCCGCTGTCCTGCGGAGCGTTGGTGTTGCGGATATTGATCGGAATATTTGCGCTTCTTACGGGGAAAATTGCGTCCTCGTGAAGAACGCCTGCACCCATATACGAAAGCTCACGAAGTTCGGAGTAGGTGATAACTTCAATACCTGCGGGGTTTTCGACAATTCTGGGATCGGCAACAAGAAATCCTGATACGTCCGTCCAGTTTTCGTACATATCTACGCCCGCCGCTTTTGCTACAACGGAGCCTGTAAAATCGCTGCCGCCACGGGAGAACGTTTTTATAGAGCCATCGGGCATTGCACCGTAAAATCCGGGGATAACGGCTTTGGGAGTTCTTTCGAGGATTGCGCCAAGGCAGGCGTTGGTGATATCTGCGTCAAATTCGCCCTTGCTGTCGAAGAAAATACCCTTTGCAGCGTCAATGAACTCAAAGCCGAGGTATTTTGCGAGAACGATGCCGTTGAGGTATTCGCCTCTGGAGGCTGCATAATCTCTTGAAGCGCCTGCTCTGAAGTCGGAGCCGATTTTTACATACTCATCGCTGAGGTCAAGGTCGAGTCCAAGTTCGCTGATGATTTCGTTATAGCGTTCACGAACGGGTGCAAATGCCTTTGCGAAATCAACACCGTCAAGAACCTGCTCATAGCAGCGATACAGATGGTCTGTTACCTTTGTATCGTCCTTGAAGCGTTTGCCGGGTGCGGAAGGCACGACATAGACGCGTTCCGGGTCGGAGTTTATTATATCAGCGACCTTGCGGAACTGCTTTGCGTCTGCAAGCGAACTTCCGCCGAATTTTACAACTTTGCTCATAGTTTAGGAAACCTCTCTTTTTCTGAATAATTAAACCGCCGCTCTTGCAGAAAGATTCTGCAACGGGGATTATATATTTATACAATATATCTTTCATTATACCACAGTTCGCCGTGGATTTCAAGGGTTTTTGTAAGCTGTGACGCATAAAATTAAATTCTAATACAGCTGATTTAAAAAATCTTCGCTCATTCGTTCACTTGCCTCGCATTGATATTTACCCTTCCGTCTGATGCCGCAAAAATTCCCCTTGACGATAGCAAAATAATATGATATAATAAGTATAGGTTTATTGTTTGCTTGCCGTGAATCGGCACTGTGCAGAATGTTTTTGCCATGTGTCGGATTCCGTAAATTTTAATGCGATTCGGAGGGCGAAATATGTCTGATAAAGTTTTAAATCCGTTTGACGATGCGGAAGAAATCGCCAAAAAGTCAATGGTGCTGTTTTTCCTTATCGACTGCTCCGGCAGTATGGCAGGAAGCAAAATCGGAACAGTGAACAGCGTTATGGAAGAACTTATCCCCGAAATTCAGGGAATAGGCGGCGCTGACGCCGATATTAAGATCGCTGTGCTGAAGTTCTCCGGCGGCAGTGAGTGGATGTATTCCGAGCCTGTTTCTGTTGACGAATTTGAGTGGCTGCCTATTGACGCAGAAAATGTCACCGACCTTGGCAGCGCATTCACTGAACTGTCGGCTAAGCTGTCACGCAGCTCGTTTATGAACAGTCCGTCTTTGTCGTTTGCGCCTGTTATGATTCTTATGTCGGACGGTTATCCTACCGATAATTTTGAAAAGGGTCTGGACGAACTTAAGCGCAATCGCTGGTATCAGGCAGGAATAAAAGCCGCCGTTGCAATAGGCGAGGACGCTGATTTTGATATTCTCTCGCGCTTTACGGGAAGCCCCGACAGCGTGGTTACCGCTCATAACGGTGAGGCTCTTGCAAAACTCGTCAAGTTTGTGGCTGTGACGTCCTCTCAGATCGGCAGCCGCAGTGTGCGCCTTGCTGAAACGGAAGAAGATTTCCGCACGAAACAGGAATCTGCCGCAGAGCAGATTCGTGAGTTTGCAGAAAGCGCAGAGATTACCGCCGACATTGAAGAGGGTTGGTAATAACAACAAAGGTCGCCTCTTCTGTGTGCATGGCTTTGCTGTGCTGCACATCTGATTTTTGAGGGGGAGAGCTATGTTTACAGGTTATGCCTTGTCTGTAAGGGGAGCTTCACACGAAAAGGACAACACCCCTTGTCAGGACAGCGCACGCTTTTTTTTAGACGATGGCTTTGCAGTAGTTGCTGTATCGGACGGACATGGCAGCGAGAAGCATTTTCGCTCCGCTTCGGGAAGCGAAATGGCAACCCGCGTGGCTATCCGCTCCGTATGCGACTTTTACGAGCGGAATGCAGGTCTTGACAGGATATTTACTGAGCGCTGTGAAGAGTCTGCGCGCAGGATTGCCGCTAATATAATCTGCGGCTGGAACAGCGAGATTGCCGCACATTTAAGCCTTTTGCCGCTGAATGATTATGAAAGACAGATAAGCGAAAAATACGGCGGTCTGGGTTCGGAAATAATGTACGGCGCAACGCTTATTGTGGGCGTGGCGACGCAGCGGCTGTGTTTCGGGCTGCAGATAGGCGACGGCAGCTTTTGCGCACAGACGGCAGACGGGAATATGATTTCTCCGATGCCTGAGGACTCCAAGCTTGTAGGAAACCTTACTACTTCATTGTGCGACAGTGATGCAATAGGGAATTTCCGACATTTTTGCAGCGATGGCAGCTTTTCGGGAATAATGTTGTCGAGCGACGGATTGATAAATTCATTCCGCAATGAAGATGACTTCTTGAAATTCGGGCGCCGCGTATTGGATTCTGTTGACAACGGCACTGCTTCGGGACTTGGAGAACATCTCAAAGTCCGCTCCCGTGACGGCAGCGGTGATGATATTTCTATAGCTGCTGTAACTATTCACAAATAATTATTGTTAAAAAGAAAGAGGATTATAATGGCTGATAACAACATCAGAGTAGACGCTGATATAAAGAACCCTGCGCTTTCCGAATACCTTGGAATGCGTATTGCTATCGGCGGTAATGAAAAACCCGACGAAAAAGCGGTGAATGAAAATCTTGAAAAGATTGTCGCAGAAATAGTAGAGCGTGCGATGTTTCTTGTTCCTGCGGAACTCGAGAACGAGCCGATAAAGGATAAGGACGGAAATTTGAGCGTGCCTGCGGCTTCTGCAATATCGTTTGTTGTTTTTTCCGATGGAAACGGAAAGAAATATATTCCGATTTTTTCGGATATGGAGCAGGTTGCACGTTGGGACAAAGCTTCGAATATCCATATGTTCACGATGGATTTTGAACAGGTTATAAGTATTCTGAGCCAGATGGGCGGCGATGAGGGACTGGTGCTTAATCCTTATTCCGACAATCTCATGATGAAGCGCTCGATGGTGATGAAGTGGCACGAGCAGCTTCAGATTTCCAGAAAGGGTCATGCAAGCCACGCTATATCGACTGATATGGCTGATAAGGCATATGCGCTCAATCCGTATCCGCTTCAGCTGATGAACACATTGTGTGCCGCTGCCCGTGAAAATGAAAATATTAACGCTATGTGGCTGCGTGGAATAAAGCTTAATGACGAACACAGCTATTTGCTTATAGTGGATTTTACAGGCGACAGACAGGCTGCTCTTTCTCCGCTTGGAGAGGCTGCCAAGAAGTTTTTGGGTGATAAGCCGCTGCATATCGTTCCGAAAGACGATGGATTCGGTGGAAAGGTTGTCGAGGGGATAACGCCGATTTACACCAAGTCCTGATAGCACAGGCGCTGTTATTTGTGCAAGGTGTACAAAAGAATGATTGTAAATTTTCATTTTATTTTAGTAGACATTTGCGCTTTAATATGATATAATGAAAGAAAGAAGATCTGCGGATTTGGCAGACGATTGCTGAAATGCCGCTCGGCGGCAGTCCGAATCGTACATAGTTGGAGGGAGATATATTATGGCAAAGAAAAAACTGTTCGGAAACAACATAAAGCCGTCCTGCAAGTACTGTGAGTTGGGAACTGTGGGCGAGGGCGACAAGATTGTATGCAGCAAGTTCGGCGATGTAAAAGCTTATGACAGCTGTAAGAAGTTTGTATATAATCCTCTCAAGCGTATTCCTAAGAAAGAACTGTCGCTTGCGAAATCGGCTGTCAATGATATTGATTTTTAAGCCGACGCTGGAGAGCATTCAGCGGTACAGTGTCGGCAATTTATAATTGACACAGATGTATGATGATAAAACAAAGCCCTGCTGCAGAGCAGGGCTTATTTCGTGGAGGGTGTATGACGCTTGTAGATGATATTCTTGCGATAGAAAACGACTGTTTTGACAGACCGTGGACGTTTGAAACGCTAAGCTTTGAGATACACAGTCCGCTTTGTGTGATGTCTTACGAGCAGATTGACGGAAAACCCGTATGCTATGCGTTGGGACGTGTGGTTGCAGGTGAAGCCGAGCTGCTGCGAATGGGAACGCTGCCGCAGTATCGGAAAATGGGGTTTGCGGATAAGACGCTGCGAAAATTTATAGAGCTTTTGCAGGGTCAGTCCGTGGAAAGCTGTTTCCTTGAGGTGAGGAGCCGCAATATTGCTGCAATATCGCTTTACCAAAAGCACGGCTTTGCCAAAGTGGGCTTTCGGAAAAAATATTACGGTGATGATGACGCAGTTGTTATGGCACTCAAGGCAGCACCACATATTGAGCCGTAACCATTTAAATATCCATTGACAAAAACGCCGATATGTGTTAAAATAAAAATAGGTGTATATTTTGAGTTATGGCAATAAGAACAAGAAGAAACCGTGAATAATATTCAGAATATTTGTAGGCTGTGGGGGTGCTGCATATGGTCTGCGGACGCTGCGGAAGAACATTTGACGAAACAAAACAGGATTACTGCGGCTTTTGCAGAACTGTGCATACAAAGCGCGGCGAGCCTGTACGGGATCTGAAAGGCATTCTGCGTTATCTGACCGAAAAATTCGGGCAGGAATTGCTGCTTGATACACGCAGAACGGACGCACTTATTGCCGATTTCTTCCCGAAAGAATCGGCTGCAAGGCGGTTGTGTTTTGTGGCTTTATACGATGGGTGCGCAAGGAAACTGTACGCAGTGCGGAAGAAGCCGTTTGAGGTGCGCTGTGCCGCTGCGGCAGGCTGTGTTAAATCGCTGCGTGACGACATTGGAATAAAGGGACGCATAGCTGCCGAAACGGTGGAAGCTGTCGGCTGTGCTTTGGGCTGTGAGATTTCTTTCAAAAAATCAGAAGTATTGCCTGCGTCGGAAACAGAGTCGAAGAAGAATATTACCGACCCTGCGGAGCAGTATTCGCTGGGCAGACATTTTGACAGAATTGGCGAGTATGAAAAAGCTATTTACTGGTTCGAGTGTTCGGCTTTGCAGGATTGCGGAGAGGCTCAGTACTATATGGGCAGCTATCGTATGGAAGGCAGAGGCGGAATACAGGACGTAGCCGCCGCAAGAGAATGGTTTATCCGTGCGGCTGAACAGGGCGTGGCACAGGCTATTTATATGACGGGTTATTTTTATGCGGAAGGCATTGAGTGCAGCCTTGACGAGGATAAAGCATACAAATTGTTCCGTGAAGCCGCAGGAAAAGGCTGTGCAGAAGCTGCGTATATGATAGCTCTTTGCTACGAAAACGGTGTTTATACTCAGAAGAATGAAGAAGCCGCCCGAAAATGGCGGAAGTATGCGGCTAATGTCAAGGTGGAAACACTCCCCGACGAAGCGGAGGCACCTGAGCCTATGCACGATGATGGGGAAGCGCTTTACCAGAGCGCAAGACGCTGCCTTTCGGAAAAGAATTACGAAGCGGCGGCAATGTTCTATAAACAAGCGGCAGAGATGGGTCATGCAAGGGCGCAGTGTTCTTACGGAAAATGCCTTTATACAGGAAGCGGCGTTCCAAAAGATACCGCAGAAGCGTTTCGCTGGTTCAGGCTGGCGGCTGACGCAGACCTTAATATTGCACAGTATAATTTAGGCATAATGTATCTTAAGGGCGTGTACGTTCCCAAGGACCTTGTTGAAGCGAAAAAGTATTTTCAGCTTGCCGCAGCAAACGGACACGAAGAAGCGGCAAAAATCATAAAAAGGCTGTAATCGTGATAACGCCTTGTTTACGGATTACGGCATTCGGATAAAAGACGCAACAGGAGGATTATCTAATGAACGCAGCAGTTATTTTGACGAAGTGCAAACAAAATCACGAGCTTTTTGGCATTCGTACAGAGCAGCGCGAGGACGGCGCATGGTATGCAACATGGGCATTTAAAGTGTCGGAGCATACCGCAGGACGAGAGAAGTTCGGCGATACGGAAATTTCGGGTAATGTGTATGTGACAACCGAATATCCTTCCTGCCCACATTGTGGTGCAAAGGGATTTTTCCAGTGCAGCGAGTGCGGCAAAACCACTTGCTGGAATGGCGAAAACGAAACCGTGTGTGAGTGGTGCGGCAATGCTGCGGAAACTTCCGCTGAGGAGAATTTTGAGTCGCTTACGGGCGGTGGCTTCTGATTGCGGTTTGTTTGAAAAAATTCTGATAGTTCGGTAATTTTATGAAAAAGGGGTCTGGTTTATGTTAAAAATCGGTGACAGAGTTCCGCTGGAGCTTGGCGGCAGTGCGACAATAACCGAGGTTTTGGGTTCGGGCGGACAGGGTACGGTTTACCGTGCGGAGTATGCAGGGCGTGAGTACGCTTTGAAAATGTATTTCCCGAATAAATTAAAAAGTCCCGAAATTTTCCGTGAAAATCTGCGCAGACTTACCGAAGATAAACTGGAAAACGAAGCGTTCCTTATGCCGAAGCTGCTTACAGCACAGACAGACGAGGGATTTGGCTTTCTGATGAATGTTATCCCCGAAGATTATAAGCCGTTTTCCGATATTCTCAATGCAAGGGTAAAGTTGTCGGGATTGTATTCGGTTGTCAATTCGGCAATCCGTATTACTGCGGCATTCAGAGAGCTTCACAACAGCGGCAGGAGTTATCAGGATCTGAATGACGGCGGTTTTTTTATCCGTCCGAGCGATGGCGATGTGCTGATATGCGATTGCGACAATATTGCGCCATATGGCGAGCATCTTGGCATTGCAGGCAAGCCCGGATATATGGCACCCGAAATAGTCCGCGGCGAAAAAGCCCCCGATAAGTACACCGACAGATATTCGCTTGCGGTAGTACTGTTCAGACTGCTGCTGCGTGGCGACCCATTAGAGGGCGGACGTGTGCTGAAGAGCGTATGCCTTACCGAAGAAGCAGAGCGGAGGCATTACGGCTTTGAGCCGATATTTGTATACGACCCGGACGATGACTCAAACCGCCCCGTGCGTGGAGTGCATAACAATATAATCAAGTTCTGGAAGATTATGCCCGACTATATCCGAGAGGCTTTTGAGTTCTCGTTTACAGTTGGACTGCGTGAGCCGAGCAAGCGCATTATCGAAAAGCAGTGGCTTGATTTGCTTAAGAAGATGCGTGGCGATATTACCGCCTGCTCTTGTGGGGTGCAGAATTTTCTGCCTGCCGTGGATATTGACGATGAGGGGAAGCTTGTCTGCCCGTGCGGTGTGCATTATGCAAAGCCGTTGTCGCTTGTAGGCGGCAAGTTTTCAACGCTGTTGTTTGACGGTGCAAAGCTTTTCAACGAAAATGTGTCGGTTGAAGCGGAAGTAGTGCGCAATAAGAAAAATCCTGCATTGTGGGGATTGAAAAACCATGGAGAAAATCCCTGGAAATGCGTTCTCCCGAACGGTGATGAACGTGAAATTGCCGTAGGAAGCGCCGCACCTATTTTCAAGGGAACAAAGCTTGAAATAGGTGGTTCAGAGTATGAAATTGCCGATTGATACGGCGGAGGAGAGTAAATGGAGCTTGCAGTAAGACGGGCAGAACAGCATGATATTCCACGGATAACCGAATTGTTATATCAGGTGCATGACATTCATGCGCAGAAGCGTCCCGACCTGTTCACAAAAGGCGCAAAGAAATATACGGGAGCCGAACTTTCGGAGATAATAGCGGACGATGAACGTCCGATATTTGTTGCTGAATGCGGCAGCGTGGTGTGGGGATATGCGTTTTGCATATTTCAGCGGCACAGTGGCCTGAACACACCGCAGTTTACGACTCTTTACATTGACGATCTGTGCGTTGACGAGAAATCGAGAGGAATGCATATCGGCAGCACTTTGTATGACTATGTGCTGAATTATGCAAGGGAGAGCGGCTGCTATAATGTGACGCTTAATGTGTGGAGTTTGAATGAAAGCGCCTTTTCGTTCTACAAGTCGCTTGGAATGGATATTCAGAAATACGGAATGGAACAGATACTATAAACGGCAAAACTCCCCTCATATTCTGAGGGGAGTTTACTTTGTTATGTTACTACGCTGTATGTTTCTTATACATCGAAATTGAAATTCTCCACGACAAAGCGTATAAGCCAACCACCAACAGCACTGTTATACCGCAAATAACTGCCGCATTATCAGAGAATTTACCCATGCCTTCAATAACGTTCGGCAAAGCTATCATACCGCCGCAAACCAGAATAACCATTGCGTAATAAGCTATTCTGCCGTTTTCAACGCCCAGTCTGAATACAAAAGGCATTATCAAGGCACACGGCAGCAGCGACAGAATAAATCCGACCATTATAAACACCATATACCCTGAAAGTTCAAATTCACCCTTGATATTCAAGCGAACAGCCTGCTCAATAGCCGTAATCACTGTAACTATCATAGTAGGAATAAGTCCTGTAAGATATTTTGACGACACTATCTGCCCTGCGCTATAAGGCATGGCTTTGCTGAGTTCTGTCCAACCGCTTCGCTCATCATGTGATAACAGCGTTACAGGTATCATACTTGACAGCAGGCATGGGAAAAACGCAAAAGAAGTGCTGTCCTCGTCAATTACTGCAACCACAAGGAAAATAACACACCAAAGCGTACATTCTGCAATAACGCAAAGCCATATACCAATCCTTTATCAGCAATCCTTTCATATTATGCCGCCCCCTTTACAATAAACACAAACAATTCTTCGATACTTACCGGAATAATTTTCATAGACGAAGGAACTTTGCTGCGGAAAACCAACGCTTCAACACCATACTGCGACTCTTTTTTCTTACAATAGCGTCCGTGGAAAGCTCGTTAAGCTGTGCGCTGGTGCATTGCGCTATTCCGTATTCTGAAAGCAGCATATCCTTTTCTTCGCACAGCAGCAGTTCGCCCTTGTGAATGAATGCGATGTAGTCGCACAGCTTTTCAAGGTCGCTTACAATATGCGATGATATCAGAATGGAATGACTTTCATCTCTGGTAAACTCGTTGAATATATCAACCACCTCGTCACGGACAACGGGGTCAAGTCCCGATGTCGGTTCGTCAAGCAGAAGCAGTTTTGCATTGTGCGACAAGGCAACCGCTATTCCGAGTTTCATCTTCATACCCCGTGAGAAGTCCTTGAACTGCTTGTTTTCGGGGACAGACAGGACTCTGCCTAGTGATTGACACAATGGGGTCGTTCGCAATATGGATTAAGTCAAATTCTGTTATTGCCGTATTATCGGTAAAAAGATTTTCTTGTTTTCGGGTGAATACTAAAACACGCTGAACCCTGTGCGAAAAGGGTTCAGCGTGTTTCAAGTCAAGAAAAAACGATTATCGAAAAAATCGCCCCAAGCAAAAGACTTGGAGCGAAATTGGGTGCAGCGTCACGCTGCTTGGCGGAGATTGAGGGAGTTGAACCCTCGCGCCGGTTACCCGACCTACTCCCTTAGCAGGGGAGCCCCTTCACCACTTGGGTAAATCTCCGTGGTAAACATCATAAACAATCACAATTGCTATTATAACATACAATTGTGATTTTGTCAAGGGTTTTTTGCAATTTTTTTCTTATAGCTTTTCAATTGCTATTGTATGCGGAAAAGCGCAGTTTAATCGTCCTGCCCTTGACAAAAAGCGAAAATAGTTGTAAAATAAGAAAAGATGAACAATAGAATGATAAAAGAAAGGATATTGAGATATATGCCGATAAAAATTCCCGATGGGCTTCCTGCCCAGAGCGTGCTTGAGAATGAACACATATTTGTGATGACTGAATATCGTGCGCTGCATCAGGATATCCGTCCGCTTCAGATTGGCGTGCTTAATCTTATGCCGACGAAAATCACAACTGAAACCCAGATTTTGCGCTGTTTGTCGAATACTCCGCTTCAGATTGAGGTTGAGTTTATAGGCACGTCCACCTACACGGGAAAGAACACTCCGCAAGAGCATTTGTTCGAGTTCTATAAAACATTTGACGATATCAGAAACCGTAACTTTGACGGATTTATCATAACGGGTGCGCCTGTGGAACTGATGGAGTTTGAAGAGGTGGATTATTGGGACGAACTGTGCGAGATAATGGACTGGACAACTACGCACGTTCATTCAACTCTTCATATTTGCTGGGGGGCGCAGGCAGGTTTGTATCACCATTACGGGATACCCAAGCGCATTCTCCCGAAAAAGATGTCGGGAGTGTTTTCGCACAGGCTTCTTACGCCAAAGTCACGGCTTTTCCATGGCTTTGACGATGTGTTCAATGTGCCGCATTCACGCAATACAGAAACCCGTGCCGAGGATATATTGAAAAATCCCGACTTGCGTCTTATGGCGGTATCCGATGAGGCAGGCGTGTATGCTGTGGGCGATGAGAGCGGCAGCCGCTTTTTCATCACGGGTCATTCCGAATACGATCCCGATACTCTTGATTCGGAATACCGCAGAGATCTTGCAAAGGGGATTTCTCCCGAAGTCCCAAAGCACTATTATCCCGATGATAACCCCGACAATGCACCTGTGCTGAGTTGGCGCGCACATTCGACATTGCTGTTCACAAACTGGCTGAACTACTTTGTTTACCAGACGACGCCGTTTGATATATCGGGTAAAATTCACAAATAAATGTTGTGCGTTTTGTGCAACCCATCAAAAAATCGCAACGGCTGTTGCAAATATTATTGTATCGTGTTATAATTAAAACAGTAGTATAAGCCGCATTAAAACAAGTTATGATTGTAGCGGCGTTATTTCATAATGATTGGGGGCTGCGTTATGAATGATGAGATGGTAGTACATTCTCAGATAGAGGTGTCGGTTAACCCGAATAATTCCACTGCCTTTGTGTCGTTCTCGAAGCCGATGAACGGCGGTCTTGATCCGACTTTTGAAAAGATTATGGAGGCTCTGGACGACAGATATATCTGTCACGGAATACTTGAGGACGATATTAAAAAAGCAGTTGAGCAGAAACGTTACGGAGAGAACATCTGTGCTGCGAAGTGGGACGCTCCTGTTGACGGCGTTGACGGCGTTATCAAGTATTTTTATAAAACCGATCAGGCTATAAGACCTGTTGAGAACGAACAGGGCGAGGTGGATTTCAAAAACCTCGGACTTGTGCGCAATATCACGGCAGGCACGCCTATCGCTGTGATTACTCCTCCTACCGAGGGCGAATCGGGCGTTGATATTCTTGGAAAAACAGTAATGCAGAAGAAGGGTACGCCTGCTGTTTACACGGTTGGCGCAGGTACAAGCCTTGTAAATGACGATACTGAGATAATAGCCGCTGTTGACGGAAACCTTGTTTATAGGAACGGCGCATTCTGCGTGGAAGAAACTCTTGTAATAAACGGAGATGTCGAGGTTTCAACAGGTAATATTGACTTCATCGGTGCAGTGACCGTAAAGGGCAGCGTTTTTGAGGGGTTCAGAGTTACTTCCAAGAGGAATATTACGGTAAACGGCACTGTTACAGGCGCAGAACTTGTGGCTGACGGCGACATAAGCGTGAGAGTGGGCGCAATAAATTCTTCCATAACATGTAAAGGCGATCTGAAACTGGGATTTTGCGAGAACTCGAAAATTCAGTGCGATGGAAATGTAGACAGTGTGTCATTTGTCGGAGGAGAGGTCTTTGCAGGCAAGAAAATAATGGCGACAGGCAAGGGCGTTATTATGGGCGGCAAATACACTGCTCTGGACGGGGTGGAAGCGTCTGTTATCGGCACGGAAAATTATGTCAAGACTGAAATAACGCTCGGCAACAACGCTGTGTTGTCGAAAGAACGCGACGATCTGAAGAAATCCATTGACCAGATGGAAGATAAGGTCGATCAGCTTGGCAAGGTGCTTGCAACGCTTGCGGAGCTTGCGAAAAAGGCAAAACTGCCGCCCGAGAGAGAGCAGCTTAAAACCGAAGCACTGCGCAGCAGAATTAAACTCCAGAATGAGATCAAAAAGACGAATAACCGTATTGCCGATATAGAAGAGGCGTTGAAGCTGACGCAAAACCTCTCGGTGGTTTGTAAGCGCATTATATATCCGGGCGTTACACTTCGCATAAACAACTGCGTTCACAGTGTGAATGCAATGCAGAACCACGTCCGTGCAACAGTTGACGGCGGTGAGATTGTGTTCAGACCTGCTTGATGATTAAGATGGTACTTTAGTGATATTTACAAAGGCAGACCAGACAGGTCTGCCTTTTTTGGCGGTAAAGATTATATTTTGATATGACACACTTGTTGACTTTTTGCCGAAAATGTGTTATAATAAATAAGTATGGCGGATTGACGACTCGTCTGTTGTTTATCGGTCGTATGCTTTTTTATTTCACGTTTTGAGTCGTATAGCATATGGCTGTCTGGCAAATAAAGGGAGATTTTGTAAAATGGGAGTTCTTCGCGTGGGTCTTGATATAGGCTCAACCACTGTTAAAGCTGTCGTTGTCGGAGAGGGCAACGACCTTGTATTCGGCGAATATCGCAGACACTTTTCCGATATCCGAAAAACGGTATCGGATATTATTTCGGAAGTGAAAACAGAAATCGGCGACAAGCGTGTTACTGTTGCGGTTACAGGTTCGGGCGGAATTTCCGTGTCGAAGTGGCTGGGCATTCCGTTTGTTCAGGAAGTTGCGGCAGGAACGCAGGCTATCCGTGCGCTTATTCCGCAGACCGATGTTGCTATTGAGCTTGGCGGCGAGGACGCTAAGATTACATATCTCACAGGTGGACTTGAACAGCGTATGAACGGTTCGTGCGCAGGCGGTACAGGTGCTTTTATCGACCAGATGGCAGCACTGCTCAATACCGATATCGGCGGACTTAACGAGCTTGCCAAAAAGCACGCCACTATTTACCCGATAGCTTCACGCTGCGGTGTTTTCGCAAAGAGCGATATTCAGCCGCTGCTTAACGAGGGTGCAAAGAGAAGCGATGTTGCCGCTTCTATCTTCCAGTCAGTGGTAAATCAGACAATAAGCGGACTTGCCTGCGGTAAGCCTATTCGTGGAAACGTGGCTTTCCTTGGCGGTCCGTTGCATTATCTTTCCGAGCTTCGTCAGCGTTTTATCGAAACGCTTGATCTGAAGCCTGAGAATATAATTTTCCCCGAAAACGCAAACCTCTTTGTTGCGATAGGCTGTGCGCTGTCGGACGAAGCAGAAGAGATTGATTTTGCTGAGTTTGCCGAAAAATCGCAGAATTTGAGCGCAAACGAACTGCGTGAGGTAGAGCGTCTTGCTCCGCTTTTCACTGATGAAGCAGATCTTGAGGCATTCCGTACGCGTCACGCAAAGGATATTATCCCCACTGCCGATATCAAAGAGCAGAAAGGCGCTTGCTATCTTGGCATAGACGCAGGCTCTACCACTACAAAGGCAGTGCTTATCAACTCAAAAGCTGAGATACTCTACTCATACTATGCCGGAAATCAGGGCGACCCTCTGAAATCCACAATCGGCATTCTTAAAGAGATTTACAGCGTTCTCCCGAAGGACGCTTACATACAGAAAACCTGCACCACAGGCTATGGCGAACGTCTTATAAAGGCGGCTCTTGGCGCAGATTTCGGTGAAATTGAAACAATGGCGCATTACAAAGCAGCGGACAAGCTGCTCCCCGGTGCGGAGTTTATTCTCGATATCGGCGGTCAGGATATGAAATGTATGCGTGTGAAAAACGGCGAGTTTGAGAGCATTCTCCTCAATGAAGCTTGCTCCAGCGGCTGTGGTTCGTTTATCGAAAACTTCGCAAACGCTCTTGGTATGACAAGCGCTGAGTTCGCTGTGCTTGGTCTTTCAGCAGAAAACCCCGTTGACCTCGGCTCACGTTGCACGGTGTTTATGAACTCCCGTGTAAAGCAGGCTCAGAAAGAGGGCGCAACTGTTGCCGATATCTCGGCAGGTCTTTCCTATTCCGTAGTAAAGAACGCTCTTTTCAAGGTTATAAAGCTCAGAGATACTGCGTCTATGGGCGAGAAGATTATCGTTCAGGGCGGCACGTTTATGAACGACAGCGTTTTGCGTGCGTTTGAGCTTATCGTAGGACGTGACGTAGTGCGTCCCGATAAAGCAGGACTTATGGGTGCGTATGGCTCTGCGCTCATCGCTCTTGAACGTGACGATGGAAAACAGGGCGGTATTTTCCCTCTTGAAAAGCTCGAAAACTTCAAGGTGGAAAAGACCACCGCACGCTGCGGACGCTGTTCCAACAACTGTCTGCTTACTATTTCAAAATTCCCCGACGGTTCACGCTATATCAGCAACAACCGCTGTGAGCGCGGAGCAGGAAATGTTTCCACAGCTGAAAAGCTTCCTAATCTTTACGATTACAAGTATCATCTGCTGTTCGACCGTGAGAGTCTGCCCGAGGAGTCTGCTCCCCGTGGCGTGATAGGACTTCCCAGAGTGCTTGGAATGTATGAGAACTACCCGTTCTGGCACAAGCTGTTTACGGAATTGGGATTTTCAGTGAAGCTGTCGCCGAAGTCCTCCCGTGCGATTTACGATATGGGTATTGAAACAATGCCCAGTGAAAGCGTTTGCTATCCGGCAAAGCTTGCGCACGGTCATATTCAGGCTCTTATCAACGACGGGGTAAAGCTTATTTTCTATCCTGCGCTTCCGTATGAAATGACGGACGATAACGGCGGCGACAATCATTATAACTGCCCTGTTGTTGCAACATACAGCGAGGTTATAAGAAACTCCGTTCCCGAACTTCGTCACGGCGTTACAATGCTTAACCCGTTCCTCCCGATTTTCCATAAAAAGAGAATGGGCGAGCGTTTGTTCGAGGAGTTCTCCAATAGCCTGAAATCGCTTAATATCACAAAATCGGAGATAACCTCCGCTCTTGAAAAGGCATATGCCGAGGACGCAGCTTTCAAGGCTGAAATGCGCCGCAAGGGCGAGGAAACTCTCGCTTACTTAAAGGAAAACAACAAGCGTGGAATTGTCCTTGCAGGCAGACCGTACCACGTTGACCCCGAAATAAACCACGGACTGCCCGAAATGATTTCGGGATACGGTTTTGCTGTGCTTACTGAGGATAGTGTAGCTCACCTTGGAAAAGTGGTGCGTCCTATCCGCGTTGTAGACCAGTGGACTTACCACACACGTCTGTATGCGGCGGCTCACGTTGTCGGCGATAACGAGTGTCTGGAACTTGTGCAGCTTAATTCTTTCGGCTGCGGACTGGACGCTGTTACAACGGACGAGGTTCAGGAAATTCTCCGCAGCTTCGGCAAGCTTTATACCTGTCTTAAAATAGACGAGGTAAATAACCTTGGCGCAGCAAGAATACGTCTGCGTTCGCTGATTTCCGTTGTGGACGAGCGCGCAAGACACCGCTATAAGCCCGTGCGTGGGCATATCGGTTTTATCGGTCAGCCCGAATTTACAAAAGAAATGCGTGCAAAGCATACTATTCTTTGTCCGCAGATGGCGCCTATCCACTTCGATTTCCTTGAAGCTGCATTCAATCACAGCGGCTATAACGTGGTAGTTCTGAAAGACTATTCCAAAGATGTTGTTGACACAGGTTTGAAGTATGTCAACAATGACGCTTGCTATCCGTCTATCCTCATTGTCGGACAGCTTGTTCACGCATTGTTAAGCGGAAAATACGACCTTGACAATACCTCCGTTATGATAACGCAGACGGGCGGTGCGTGCCGTGCAACAAACTATGTAGGTATGCTGAAAAAGGCATTGAAAGACGCAGGATTTGAGAAAATTCCGCTTATTTCACTGAACGTAGTGGGACTGGAAAAGCAGAGCGGCTTTAAGATTTCGGCAGGAATGGCTGTTCGTGCGTTTATGGGAATTATTTACGGCGATGTTATTCAGAGATGCCTTTACAAGGTTCGTCCGTATGAGCAGGTTGAAGGCTCGGCAAATGCTCTCCACGAGAAATGGAGAAACTTCCTTTACGAAGATATGAAGAGTATGTCGCTTTCTAAATTCAACAAGAATGTCCGTGCTATGGTCAAGGACTTTTCAGAACTTCCTGTAAGGGATATCAAGAAACCGAAAGTCGGACTTGTCGGCGAAATTCTCGTAAAATTCCACCCTGCCGCTAACAACAACCTTATTGAGCTTCTCGAAAAAGAGGGCTGCGAAGTTGTGGTTCCCGACCTTATGGGATTTTTCTATTACATCTGTTCGCATGGCGCAACGAAAGCAGAACTTCTGTATACGTCGCGTCTGAAGATGTTCGCTGAAAATTCCGCTATAAAAGCGTTCCGCTTTATGGAGCGCAGTTATCGTGACGCAGTGAGAGGAACAAAATTCGGCTGTCCGGGTGATATCTTTGAAATGCGTGAAACGGTAAGGTCTATTGTATCGCCCGGTAACATCGCAGGCGAGGGCTGGTTCCTGTCGGCTGAAATGCTGGAGCTTATCCACGAGGGAGTGCCGAATATCGTATGTGTACAGCCGTTTGCATGTCTGCCAAACCACGTTACGGGAAAGGGCGTTATCGGCGAGCTTCGCCGTCAGCACCCCGAAAGCAACATCGTTGCCGTGGACTTTGACCCCGGCGCTTCGGAAGTAAACCAAGTGAACAGAATTAAACTCATGCTTACTCAGGCTTACGCTCAGGCAGGAATTTCACGCAGAGCGGAAGTTCAGAAGCTTGAGGTTCACGACAAGTATTCAGATCTTATATCAAACAGCTGATAATCGGTATTCATAAGCTGCTGTGCCTGAATACAGGCGCTGATTGTACGAAAGGATAATATATGGAAAAATTTTCTACGCAGGGCGGTAACGCACCTGCAAAGGGTTTTAATACCAAGGCACTTGTGATTGCCATAGTTCTGGTGATTGCAGCATTTGTGCTTTTGTTTAACAGTTTTACTGTTGTAAACGAGGGTTATATCGGCGTTAAATACCAGTTCGGAAAGATAGTGCGCAGCGACCTTACCGCAGGACTGAACGGTCATATTCCGTTTATCGAGGAAATTCAGCAGGTGGATACCCGTGAGCAGGTTTATTCCGTGCTGACGGACGCTTATACCTCCGATACCCAGACTGTGGACAGTCTGTCGCTGAAGCTCAATTACTACTATGACGGCACTCAGCTTTCTGAAATTATCCGTTCTATCGGTATTTCCAATGTTGAAACAAAGCTCCTTGTGCCGAATGTTGCAAAGATAGCAAAGAACGAAATCGGTAAGGTAAAGGCTGAGGATCTTGTTCAGTCGCGTTCCGAAGTTCAGAGTGCGATTTTCGAGGAACTTAAAAACACGCTTGCTCCAAGCGGAATTATAGTTACTGCATTCGCTATTGAAAACCTTTCGTTTGACGACGCTTTCGAGCAGTCTATTCAGGCAAAGGTGATCGCTGCTCAGGACGCTCTTAAAATGCAGAACAAGACCGCCGAGCGTGAAGAAGAAGCAAAGCAGCAGGTAATCGCCGCTCAGGCAGAAGCAGACTCTCTTAAAATCAAGGCAGACGCTGAAGCGTATGCAATAAAGGCTGTTCAGGAACAGCTCAACACTAGTCCCAATTACATCGATTATCTCAAAATAAACAACTGGGACGGCAAACTTCCGCAGGCTATCGGTACTGACGTAAATCCTTTCATTGCAATTGACAGTACTGCAGCAGGAGAATAACTTACAATGAACACACAAGCGCCGCCGGTTATGACGGGCGGTGCTTGTCACAGATAATTAAATATAACACACACAGAGGTGCGAATTGAATTATACAGAACTTAAAAAGCAGGCACTGGAAAGCTATTTCTCACGTGCCAACGATATGCAGCAGCAGGCTATTTTCAAGGTAAACGGCGCAGTGCTTATTATTGCAGGCGCAGGCAGCGGAAAAACAACTGTGCTCGTAAACCGCATTGCCAATATGCTCCGTTTCGGAAACGCTTATCACGATACGGAAGAACGCAGTCTTACCGCTGAACAGGAGAAGTTCCTGAGCGATTTTCCGTCACTCGAAAAAACTCCCGAAAACGCAAAGGCACTTGCTGATATTATCGCTGTAAATCCTGTTAAGCCGTGGAATATTCTCGCAATTACCTTTACAAACAAGGCTGCTGGGGAGCTTCGTGAGAGGCTTTCGGCAATGCTGGGAGAGGACGCTCAGAAAATCAATGCGTCAACGTTCCACTCGGCTTGTGTTAAAATTCTTCGCCGTGAGATTGAACATCTGGGTTATAAGAGCGGCTTTGCTATCTATGACGATGACGATTCAAAGCGTCTTATCAAGGAGATTATGAAGCGTCATCAGATAGACGAGAAGGTTATAGCCGCAAAGGTGTTCAAAAATCGCATTTCACGGCTGAAAGACCAGATGATTTCACCGTCTGAATTTGCTCTTACAGCAGCAGAAACAGCGGAAGAAAACGACCTGAGAACCTCGCAGATTTATTCCGATTATCAGCAGATGCTGGCGGCTGCCAATGCCGTGGATTTTGACGATATCATCTTCCTTACGGTAAAGCTGTTTGAAGAATATCCCGATGTGTTGGAGCATTACCGCAATCTTTACAAATATATAATGGTGGACGAGTATCAGGACACGAACGTTGCTCAGTACCGTCTTGTATCGCTGCTTGCAGGCGACCAGACGAGAGCAAATCTTGCTGTTGTGGGCGATGACGACCAGTCTATTTACAAATTCAGAGGTGCTACTGTTGAAAATATTCTGAATTTTGAGAAAGAATATCGGAATGCCACAGTTATTCGCCTGGAACAGAATTATCGTTCCACTGAGAATATTCTGAATGCCGCAAACGCTATTATCAGCAATAATTCCAATCGTAAGGAAAAGCACCTGTGGAGCGACCTCGGCGAAGGCGATAAGATACAGGTTAATCTTTATCAGGGCGAGCAGGCAGAGGCAAGAGGCATAGTTGATGTAATAACAAACGGTGTTAATGAAGGGGCAAAGTATTCGGATTTTGCGATACTTTACCGTAACAATGCGCTTTCGAGAGCATATGAAACCGCACTTGGCAGAAGCGGCATTCCGTATCGCATTCTTGGGGGTCTGCGCTTTTACGACCGCAAGGAAATTCGTGATATTATGGCGTACTTGTCGCTGCTTAATAACCCGTATGATACTGTGCGTTTCCGCCGTGTAATAAACGAGCCTAAACGTGGAATAGGCGACGCTACTGTGGACGAAATAGTGCGTCTTTCTGCGGAAACGGGAATGTCGCCTATTGAAATTTGCGCAAATGCTGTTGAATTTGCTGAATTGAAAAAGAAAGCAAACACACTGAAAGCCGCTGCTAATATCTTTGAGGAACTCGATGAAATCGCCGACAATGCACGTCTGGACGAGCTTATTGACGCTGTTGCGGAAAAATCGGGCTATGCGGAAATGCTTAAAGCACAGGGCGTTGAAGGTGCGTCACGAATGGAGAATATCGCCGAGCTTAAATCCAACGCTCTTGAAAATCCCGACGCTACGCTTCCCGATTTCCTTGAACAGACGGCTCTTGTATCAGATACGGATAAGTATGATCAGAATGCTGACTGCGTGTCGCTTATGACAATGCACAGCGCAAAGGGACTGGAATTTCCCGTTGTATTTCTGGCGGCTGCCGAAGAAAATATTTTCCCGTCTGCCGCATGCCGTTGGGACCTGTCAGAAATGGAAGAAGAACGCAGACTTGCTTATGTGGCTGTTACCCGTGCGAAAAAGCAGCTTATTATTACGCACTCAAAGTATCGTATGCTTTACGGAAAGACTTCAAGCAATCATCTGTCGCAGTTCGTCCGTGAAATCCCTAAGGAGCTTATTGAAAAGCATGGCGAGGTTCAGCGCAGTACAGAACGTCCCGCAAAACCCGAACGCCGCAGCTTTCTGAAAGAAGAAGCGAATAAGTACAGAGCGTATGTTGTGCAGTCGGCTGTAAATGCCGTTATGCAGACAGGCGAGAGCTATGCCGCAGGAGATCGCATAAAGCATAATATGTTCGGCGAGGGTACTATAACCGCAGTTATGGAGATGGGCAATGATGCCATGATTACCGTAAATTTCGATACCCGCGGCGAAAAGAAGCTTATGCGCAATAATGCAAAGCTAAAAAAACTCTGATGAAATTGCTGTCGCAGCCTAAAGTTTTCCGAATGTCTGACGGATATATATTCAAACGCTGATACCGTTGCGGTACAGCAATCCGAAAAGCGTTCGGGGGGCGGAAATATTCGCCGCTGGAGTAAACGCAACAACACCGCCGAAATGATGGCAGTGCATAACCGGCCGCAGGTTCACAGCGAATTTGCGGCTTTCTTTTTGAGAGGTTTAATATGACTTTAATTCTTGTAATGGATAACGATTGCGCTATCGGACGGAACGGCGGACTGCTTTGCAGACTTCCAGAAGATATGAAGCATTTTCGTGAAACAACCAAGGGCAGTGCTGTTATAATGGGACGGAAAACGTATGAGTCTTTTCCAAAACGACCGCTTCCCGACCGTGAGAATATTGTTTTGTCACGCACGATGAAATCAGAGGACGCTGCGGACGGGGTTAAGATATTCGATGATATCGGCTCTCTTATGGATTATGCGGATACGCTTGATAAGAAGGTGTTCGTTATAGGCGGCGGCGAGATTTACAAGCAGCTTTCGCCGTATTGCAATGAAGCACTGATTACCCGTGTGTATGAGAATTTTGGCGGCGATACGTTCTTTGAAGATATAGAGCATTCTGACGAATGGGAATTGAAGGAAGCGTCTGTTGTCATGGAAACGGCAGGACGGAATATCCGATTTTTCAGGTATGTGAGAAAGTAACGCAAGTCAAGCGTTGTTTTCGTCTTGACAAAGTATAGGTTATGCGTTATAATTAAAATAAGGTTTTATGCCTTGAATAATTTGAATTCTTAAACGGAGGATTTGAAATGAGCAGAGCATTGATTATTGGCGCAGGCGGCGTAGCTTCGGTTGTTATCGCTAAGTGCTGCCAGAACAGCGAGGTTTTCTCTGAAATTATGATAGCGTCCAGAACAAAGGCAAGATGTGACGCTTTGAAGGAAAAGTGGCAGGATAAGACTAAGACCGTTATTACAACAGCCGCAGTGGACGCAGACAACGTTCCCGAGCTGTGCGCTCTTATCCGTGAGTATAAGCCCGATATCGTAATGAATATTGCGCTCCCGTATCAGGATCTGCATATTATGGACGCTTGCCTTGAATGCGGAGTGGACTACCTCGACACCGCAAACTACGAACCCGAAGATACGGCAAAGTTTGAATATTCGTGGCAGTGGGCATACCGTGAGCGTTTTGAAAAGGCCGGTCTTACCGCTATTCTCGGCTGCGGCTTTGACCCAGGTGTTACAGGCGTGTTCTCCGCTTATGCTATGAAGCACGAGTTTGACGAGATTAATTATATTGATATCCTTGACTGCAACGGCGGCGATCACGGTTATCCGTTCGCTACCAACTTCAACCCCGAAATCAATATCCGTGAGGTTTCTGCAAAGGGAAGCTATATTGAGGACGGCAAGTGGGTTGAAACCGAGCCTATGGAGATAAAGCGTGTGTATAACTTCAAGGGCGTTGGCGAAAAGGATATGTATCTGCTTCACCACGAAGAACTTGAAAGTCTTGCGCTCAACATCAAGGGTATCAAGAGAATACGCTTCTTTATGACATTCGGTCAGAGCTACCTTACTCATCTTAAGTGCCTTGAAAACGTTGGTATGACAAGCATAGAGCCGATTATGTACGAGGGCAAGGAGATAGTGCCGCTGCAGTTCCTTAAGGCTGTACTGCCCGATCCTGCGTCACTCGGTCCGAGAACTGTCGGCAAGACCAACATCGGCTGTATCTTCCGCGGAAAAAAGGACGGCAAGGATAAGAACTATTACCTTTACAATATCTGCGACCATCAGGAATGCTATAAGGAAGTCGGCTCTCAGGCTATTTCCTATACCACCGGCGTGCCTGCCATGATTGGTGCGGCTATGGTGCTTACGGGCGAGTGGAAAAAGCCCGGAGTATGGAATGTAGAGCAGCTTAATCCCGATCCATTTATGGACGGACTCAACAAGTGGGGTCTGCCGTGGGAAGAGGACAGAGATCCTGCTTTGGTAGACTGATATGAGCTGGATTAACGAAGTACGCACTCCTTGTTATGTCATAGACGATAACAAATTGTCGAAAAACCTCGAAGTATTGCGTTCTGTAAAAGAACGTACAGGCTGTAAGATATTGCTTGCACAGAAAGCCTTTTCGGCTTTCTGTGTTTATCCTATGATGGCAGAGTATCTTGACGGCTGCACCGCAAGCGGAATTTATGAGGCAAAGCTTGGATACGAGGAGTTCAAAAAGGAAAATCACGTTTTTTCTCCCGCATATTCCGAAGAGGATATGAGGGAGCTTGTCAAAATCTGCAATCACATTGTGTTCAATTCTCCGAAGCAGTGGGCGAAGTACCGTGATATCGTGAGAAACAGCGGACGTGACATCGAAGTCGCTATCCGTGTAAACCCCGAATATTCCGAGATTGAAACTGAGATATACAATCCCTGTTCGTCGGGGTCACGGCTTGGCACTACTCTGTCACGATTTATGGAGGACTTGCAGTTTGCGGAGGGCGATTATGCCATTGACGGACTGCACTTCCACACAATGTGCGAACAGGGGGCGGACGTTCTTGCAAGGACTCTGCCCGTTGTGGAAGAGAAATTCGGTTTTTTGTTCAGTAAGTTGAAGTGGGTGAATTTCGGCGGCGGTCATCACATCACCCGTGATGATTATGACGTTGATTTGCTCGTGGATACCATTTGTAATTTCAAGTCGAAATATGACGTAGAGGTATATTTAGAGCCGGGAGAAGCCGTCGCTTTAAACGCCGGATATCTTGTAACAAGCGTTATGGACGTGGTGAAAACCTCCGAAAACGGCTTTGATATCGGAATTTTGGACGCTTCAGCAGCGTGCCATATGCCCGATGTGCTTGAAATGCCCTATCGTCCCGAGGTAGAGGGCGCCGGCAAGCCGCACGAGAAGCCATATACCTATCGTTTTGGCGGAAACACCTGTCTTGCAGGCGATATAATCGGAGAATATTCCTTTGATAGAGAGCTTTGCGAGGGCGACAGACTGGTGTTCAAGGATATGGCTATCTATTCGATGTGCAAGAACAACACGTTCAACGGCATTCCGCTGCCGGGTATTTATCGTATTACGGACGAAAAAGCTGAAACAGCCGTGCTTGTAAAGCAGTTCGGCTATGAGGACTTCAAGAGCCGCTTGTCGTAACAGACGGGGCTGTGCAAAAGAAAAAATGTCGTAAAAGGCAACTGGGGGTAATGAATTGTCGGTTTTATACAATCTGGAAATTTTCTCAGCGTTGAAAATCGCCTATGGTTCAAAGACCGACGGTTTTCCCGAAGAGGATTTTGCGATAAACGAGCGTGAACGTGGATTGAATATTCCCGTAATACTAAAGCGATTTCTGCGTGATTACGGATATTTGGGGCTTAACAGGCTGTCAGACAGCGTAAGACTGCTTCATCCGAATATAATGTCGGAGCGGTTTTTCCACTATGGCGACGGCGGCGAATTGCCGTTGGTCATCATCGGCAGAGTAGGGGAGTATCAGGTAGCGATTGCTGTAAACGACAACCCCGACCCCGAAATCTTTATGATAAAGCAGACCCCCGAAGAAGTACAGATACTCCCGTCAGACGATACGGTAACGGAGATTATGAAAGTAATGCTGTGTGGAGTGCTGCTGAAAAACGAGAATGCTGTTATAGCCGACTCTCCTGCGTTTGCGGTGAAGATGCTGCGTGAAAACGGCGTTGACCCGACTGAGATAGTAAACAATCCGAAACTGCGCCGTGAATATGTGCTGTGTTTCTCGGAAAACACCCGTACTTTCACGGTGGCAGAGTTCATAGACGGCGAAGTCGTGAGATTTTTCTTTATAAGAGATGAGATGTTTACCGCCCCTTAATTAAAGGGGCGGTTTTATTATAATCACTTCAAAAAACTTCTTAAGCTTTGGATTTGCTGTTCTTATTCTCGGTCCGATTCTTGTTATAAGTTTGCATACCTGGTGTGCGTGCATACTTGGGTTTATGGAAAATGTATCTGATATAACTTAGGCAAGATGTCCCCAAGCCTGCGAACCGAACTTAGTAGTGCTGAACGAAGTTCAGTACGGGCTCTATGCGTGCGGGCGCATTATGCGCAAAGCACAAAACGCTCCATTTGCCATTCAGTAGGGGATACAATCCCCTACTGAGCAGTTTTTATATCAGACTTCCGGTAGTGCGTACTTACTCTTGTACTCGTTTACTTCGTCCATAAATTCGGATTTATCCAGCTTTTTCAGTTCGTTCATATACTCGTGAGTGTCCATGCTGTTTTCGTGGATTTGGATAAGGCATACCGCAACGTTGGAACAGTGATCGGATACACGCTCCATATTCGTCAGCAAATCCTGAAGTATGAAGCCTAACTCTATCGTACATATGCCGTTTCTAAGCCGCTGAACGTGACGGTTTTTAAGCTCCGTTCTGAGAATGTCAATCACGTCCTCAAGCGGCTCGACCTCTTTTGCAAGCGCAACATCTGAAGTCGTGAAAGAACGTATCGCCATATCAAGGATTTCTTTTACTGCGTCAATCATTATAACGATTTCTTTTTCCGCAGCAGGCGAGAATTTTATCTTCTTTGTGTGCATTTCCTCACACGCTTCTGAAATGTTTACTGCGTGGTCGGATATTCGTTCAAGATCACCGATTGTGTGAAGGAGGTTAGATACTACACGGCTGTCTGATTCCGAAAGATTTTTTGAACTTATTTTAAGAATATACGAGCCGATATTGTCCTCGTATATATCAATTGTGTTTTCGTTTTCGTGGATTTCCTGAGCGACTTTCGGATCGTATTGATGTATGAGGTCAAGCGACATCAGCAAGGTTTTTTGCGTTATGCGTGCCATCTTGTACGCTACATTGCGACACTGCTCAATAGCAACGGACGGCGTGTTCAGAAAACGCTTGTCCAGCATAGGAATTGCAAGATCCTCTTCTTCGGGATTGTCACGGATAGTAAGACAAGCGAGCTTTTCAAGCTGCTTTGTAAACGGCAGGAACAACGCTGTTGCAAGCACGTTGAAGCAGGTGTGGATAATCGCAATTCCCACTGAATTAAGCTGCTCGTTCATAAACGGCAGTTCGAAAATCGCATTGATTATATAGAACAGCGACAGGAAGAACACTGTTCCGATAATGTTGAAATACAGGTGAACTATCGCAACACGTTTTGCATTTTTGTTTGCGCCGATTGAAGAAATAAGCGCCGTAACGCACGAACCTATGTTCTGACCGAGGATAATAGGCAGTGCTATTGCATATGTGACGGTACCCGTCTGGTTTGAGAGCGACTGCAAAATTCCGATAGACACTGACGACGACTGAAGCAAAGCGGTTAGCAAAGCACCTACTATTACACCGAGAATGGGGTTTGAGAACATTGTCATAATGTTGCAGAATGCTTCGTTGTCTTTAAGAGTTGAAGCAGCGTCAGACATCTGGCTCATACCAAACATAAGCAGGGCAAAACCAACAAATATTGAGCCTAGCGTCTTTTTCTTGTCGGATTTGGTGAACATAACAAAAACTATTCCGACAATCGCAAGCAGGACCGTTACTGTGTCAATGTTCAATATCTGAGAGATAATGCTGTCGCCTGAGCCGCCAAGCGATGAAAGGCTTACAAGCCATGCGGTTGCGGTAGTACCGATGTTGGCACCCATAATTACGCCGATAACCTGCGACAGCTTCATAAGACCTGAGTTTACAAAACCTACAAGCATTACCGTAGTCGCAGCAGACGATTGAATAAGAGCAGTAACCAGTGCGCCAAGACACACGCCCTTGACGGGGTTTGACGTCAGCTTGTCCAGAAGCGACTCTATCCGTCCGCCTGCAAGTTTTTCCAACGAACCGCTCAGCGTGTGCATACCGAACATAAACATCACAAGTCCCGCAGCCATAGCCAGAATATCACTTAAACTCATAAAAACCTCCGATAAATCTTTACCGAATCTTTACTTCTTGATTGATGCCGCTATTTCTATTATACAGGATTTTTCTGAAAAAGTATAGGGGTATTTTGTGTTTTTTATCAAAATTTCAAAAAAACAGTGTTTTTCAACAGTAACTTCTACGTTTTATCAAAAAGAAAGTTTCAATGATTGTGGAAAACTAACAAAAAATGCTGTTCTGCCGGATTTTTTTTGTAAATATCGGTGACTTTTTTAAAAAAATGTGATATAATAAAGCTATGACAGATGCGGAATTGAATTTTTTCGGAAATTCATCGTCTGAAACTTGTTAAATTCCGCAAATCTGTAAATCATGAACAATGGCGGCAAGGGGGCTTTTATTATGGGAAATGTAATTGTTACGATTTCAAGACAGTATGGAAGCGGTGGACGAGAGATAGGCAGCAAGCTTGCCGAACAGCTGGGAGCTGATTTTTACGATAAAAAGCTGCTTGAAATAGCTTCAGAAAAGAGCGGAATACATAAGAGCCACTTTGAGGATAATGACGAGAAGCGTCCGAACAGTTTTCTTTATCTGCTGTCAACGACTTACGGACAGGGTGGAGTGCCGCTTGACGATACCATTTTCTTTGCGCAGCTGAACTCTATTCAGAAGATAGCGTCAGAGGGCAAGCCTTGTGTTATTATCGGAAGGTGTGCGGATTATGCTTTGCGTGACTTCAAGGACGTTGTGAATATCTTTATCAGCGCTCCCCTTGAGGATAGGGTCAAACGTGCGAAAGAGGTTTACGGGATAGAAGCAAAGCACGCTGAAGAATATGTGAAGCGTATCGACAAACAGCGTACTTCTTATTATAACTATTATACCGACAGGCGTTGGGGTATGCCGTGGAATTATCAGCTGTGCATCGACAGCTCCGCACTTGGAATAGACGGCTCTGTGAAGCTTATCCGACAATTCCTTGATGACTATTATAATAAGTAAAAACAAAACCGCCTTTCTTATTATGGGAAAGGCGGTAATTTATGTCTTAATTGATTTCTTTGAGAGCGCGGTAAATATCCTGCATTCTTATGTCGGTTGCAGCGATTGTTTCAGCGCATTCCTTAAGCTGCGACGCAAGTTCTGCTGACACTTCCGTGTCGGTCTTGTACTTCAGCTCGTGTTCAAGGCTTGCCCAGAAATCCATTGCTATAGTCCGTATCTGCACTTCAACGTGAACCAGTTCTTTCCTGTCAGACAGGAACACAGGTGTTTCAATTACAAGGTGCAGGCTGCGGTAGCCGTTTGGTTTTGGATTTTCTATATAATCCTTTTTCGTGATGAGCGTTACATCGTCCTGCTTTGTCAGAAGGTCGGCTACAGTATAGATATCCTCTATGTAGTTGCATATAACACGAACGCCCGCAATATCATGGAGATTTTGCCGAACGCTGTCAACGCTTATCGGCAGACCTTTTCGCTGGAGTTTTTCAAGCATACTCTGCGGCGACTTAAGGCGGTCGTTTATGTGGTGAATGGGATTGTAGGAATATTTTGTGCGAAATTCGCTGTCAAGAATTTCCAGCTTTGTTTTGACTTCACGGATTGCCGATTCATATAAATGCTCCATCTCCACGAAACGGAACATCTGCTCCATCATCTGCTGCCCCATATCATCAGAAAGGAATTGCTGAACCTGCGCTAAAGCCTGAGGCGGATTTTCGATATTTACTAATTCCGGATTTCTCTTGTTGATTTTCATTTTTCAGACCTCTGGTTATTGTATTTACTCGTCTTTATATCCATTATACAATGAAATTTCAACAAAACAGTTACAGCTTTGTGATTATTTGATGAAACTATCAGGACTGTTATGTCTGAGCGTCTTTCTTCATATCTCCGAGAAGGGCTTCGATTTCTTCGGGTGAAAGCTTTGCACTGTTGTCGGAGGGGTTACTGTTTATATCGGTGGGTTCACTTGCTGCCTGAACGTTGTCGTTCAGCATTTTTTCAATATCTTCACTGCTCATCAGATTGTCAGGCTGTGGAATTTCATCGGCAACGGAGTCGGCAGTTTCGATGTTGTCAACGGTATCCGGAATTGGTTCGCCGGCTTCGGAAAGCATTTTTTCAAGATCTTCACGTCCCATTTTTTCTGCTTCGGCTTTAACCTCGTCACTGACAGCAGGCTCTTCAGACGGGGTATTGTCCGCAGCCGCAAACAGCTTTGCGATATCTTCGGAACTCATGTTGCCGCCCGATGAGGAAGTTTCCGCAGGAGCAGGCTCTTCAGACGGGGTATTGTCCGCAGCCGCAAACAGCTTTGCGATATCT
>CAZTRH010000001.1:0-21244 GCA_964616605.1 uncultured Ruminococcus sp. | reverse complement strand
TCGGAACTCATGTTGCCGCCCGATGAGGAAGTTTCCACAGGAGCAGGCTCTTCAACAGACGTTTCGGCAAGTCCCGACTGAATAAGCAGTTTTTCAATTTCGTCCTCTGACATTGTTGTGTTGCTGAATGACTCCTCTGAAGGGACGATATTTTCGGACGCAAGTTCCGCTGCTTTTTCGTCAACGTTTACTTTGTGCTGGCTGAGTATCTCGCTTATATCGGCGATATCGGATACAGCGCTGTTTTCTGTAATGCTTCCGGCAACGGGTTCAGAAACCGTCACAGGCGCTTCGGTCGTCTTTGACATGATATCGTCCCACTCCTTGCGGGCGGTATCATAGTCGGCTGTATCATCGCCTTCAAATTTTATCCAATATGTATCATAAGGAGTAATGCCACGGGTTTTGCGCACTATATTATAGACATTGTATTTGTCCAGTCCCAGCAAAGAGAGTTCGGACGCTGTGAAAGGCGTCTTGTCCTGAAACACTCTGCACGAGAAGAAATAATAGATATCAGAAATTGTCATCGGACGATTTATCGGCGTTATCATATTCTCCTTGTACTTTGTGAGAATGCGAAAAGACACGCTTTCGTCGGCAGAAATTTCATACTCTGCTATTTCTGTGTCCTCTTTGAGAAGTGTATACTTCAAGGGAAGCGGTATTTCAAAGGATTTGTTGTCGATAAGACGGTATGCGCTGCCCTTGATAATCAGATTTGTCATAAATATAATCTCTCCTTACCCGAAAAGAAGTTGATAACGTATGTAATTCGCTGCTTTCCGTTTATTATAACATATTTTTTTCCTTTATTCAATAGAATTTTTCTAAGTTATGATTTTTTTTAAAATAACAATTGTAACTTTCACAAAATCTCTTTTGATAATTTGTGAACATTTCATAAAAATTTAAAAAAAGCCGCCTAGAAAATGTCGAAACGGTTTACAGATTGATTTTCGTGTGGTATAATTAAATTGTATATAACTATCCTAATTCAGGAAATGGGGAGAATTTATGAAGATAAGAGTTTTAATCCTTATTGCCGCTATCTGCTTTGCGATTGTTCCGATTGCAGCAAGAGTGGCGCTTTCGCAGTATTTCATCTCTGAAAACGCAAAAGAGCAATATGAAATGCGTGTAAAGAGCATGGCACAGTCGCAGGTGGCTTCGCTTACGGCTATCCATGACAAGGCTGAGAGAGATCTCAATACCTTTGCCGCATACCCTCCTATGCAGACCACCACAAGCAAGGGCGTAAGTCAGGCGCTTGTTGATGATTTCGTTTCCAAGTTCTATTCCGGAAACGATATGATCGTTGCCGCAAGAGTTATAAACTCTTCAGGTATGGTTATCGCAGGCGAAGGAAAGGGCAATCAGCTTGAGAACTACGAGCAGTATGCCTCTTATGATGACGGCACTTTGTATTTCGATACCATAGACACATCATCAAAAACAATTTTCATCAAGAAGAAGATGAATAACTGCACTCTGATGATTTCCTATGACGCCGCAACGCAAAATTCGCTCCTTGCAAAGACGCTTACCAACTCGTCTTTTGATTTGCCCAACAATAAATCACAGGGAAAGATTATCGTTACGGATACAAAGGGTTATTGGTCGTCCGGTTCGGGATTTTATCCCAACCTTGAGAGTACATACACGACTAATGTGACTAATGCTATTGCGTCACTCAGCGATGGAGTGGCTTCGGATATCGTCAGATATAATCAGGGTTCTGACCAGTTTATCGCGTCTATGGTCAGAGTCGGCGGCAACAATGGTCTGGTTGTTGTGGCAAGCTGTCTTGATAATACAAGCAGCGTTTATTCCAGCAGTACGCTTGCTATTATCATTGTGGCTGCGGTTCTTCTTGCAGTTGCTGCGGTAGTGGCTGCTGTAATAGTTTCCCAGTCTTTGACAAAGCCGCTGAAGGATATTGAAAGCACCCTTGAGCGAGTTCTGCGCGGTGATCACGAAGCTCGTATCGGTACAATCAGCCTTAACGAGTATGGTCAGCTGTCGCGTTCGTTCAATACGCTTATTGATGAGATTGTAGTCAGCGAGGACAGATACAAGACCATCTCCGATATGTCGGATAACATCATTTTCGAGTGGAACTTCAAAACAAACGAGGTCACATTCTCCAACAACTTCAACAAGAAGTTCAGCTATCGTCCACCGTCTGACCACTTCGGCGACAGCTTCTTGCTGAAAGCAAAAATTCACCCTGATGACGCTGACAGATACAGAAGCGATCTGGACGCACTTGAAAAGGGCAAGAATTTTGAGCGCAACGAGTACCGCATAAAGAACATCTATGGTGACTTTATCTGGGTTCTTATGAGAACATCTACCATTAAGGACGACGATGGCAAGACGATTAAGATTGTCGGCGTTATGGTTGATATCGACCGTGCAAAGAAGTCCGAGCAGCAGCTGACTGAGCGTGCAAGCTATGACGCTCTTACAGAGCTGTACAACCGTGAAACAGTTGAAAGCCAGATTGATAATGAGATAAGCCTTTCTGAAATGCGTAAGTCCGAGATGGCTGTTCTGTTCATTGACGTTGACGATTTCAAGCATTTCAACGATAACTATTCTCACGCAACAGGTGACTCAGTTCTTAAGTTTGTTGCAAAGACCATCAAGGAAACGGTCGGCGACAGCGGATTTGCAGGAAGATACGGCGGCGATGAGTTTATCGCAATGGTAAGAAACGCAGAAGTCAACCAGCCTGCTCAGATAGCTCAGAGAATTATTGATACTCTGGCTGCAGGATTTGATTGTGATGAGGGCGACCGCCTGTCAGTCAGCGTTTCGATCGGTATTGCCGTTATTCAGGACGATTATAATACTCGTGTTGAATACCTTATCGGTAAGGCAGACGATGCGATGTACTCCGTTAAGAAGAGCGGTAAATCAAATTACGCATTCATCTGATGCGGATACAATCAGAATAACTTTTAAGCGGCAGTTTTTACACTGCCGCTTTTGCTTTGTATCTTGTCTGCACATTATTTCGCTCCGATTTATTCGCACGATAACCGTAAATTCTGCGTTTTTAACAACGAATTTGCCTGCGGTTAATAATTATCGGCTTTGATTTGGTAGAAGGATTTCGGGTGACTGCATACGGGGCAGCGTTCGGGCGCTTTTTTTCCAAATTCTATGTGACCGCAATTCCTGCACTGCCACATTACTTCGCCGCTCTTTTCAAAAACCTGTTTCATTTCAATGTTATCAATAAGTCGTATGAAGCGTTCTTCGTGTGCTTTTTCGACTGCCGCAACCAGTCGGAATTTCTTTGCGATTTCATTAAAGCCTTCTTCCTCGGCGGTTTTCGCAAAGCCTTCGTACATTTCCGCCCATTCAAAGTTTTCGCCCGACCTAGCGTTTTCCAGATTGTTTGCCGTGACAGAAAGTGCGCCAAGTTCGCAGAACCACATAAAGGCGTGTGCCAGTTCGTTTTCTGCGGTTTCACGGAATATCGCCGCAATTTGCATATATCCTTCGTTCTCTGCCACTCGTGCAAAGTACTCGTACTTGCTGCGAGCCTGAGTTTCTCCCGCAAAGGCAGACTGAAGATTTGCGTGGGTTCTTGAGTCTTTTAATTCCATTTTGTTATCCCTCCGTTAATTGTATCTTACGATATTATTTCGTGGACAGTCTTTTTTATTCGCAGTGATAGTATCATGTTGCATAACAATTCTTTTAACGGCAGTAATAATTGCTGTTTTAATGAATATTTGTTAAAAACCAACAAATATTCAGTTTAAATTTCTCTTGTTTTAATCAAAACACCAAACAAATGTTGACTTTAAAAAAATTTTCTGTTATAATATTAGATATATAGAAACTGACGGGAGGAGGGGCGTAAATGCTGTTGAGCATTTCGTTCGATATTGCGGCATTGGTTATTCTGGCAGTTCTCGTTATGTCGATAGTTTTTCGCAATATGACAAGCGGTCTGGCAAACAGACTGTTTATGCTGTCGGTAGTGGTTGAGTTCTTTGCTTGTATATTTGAAGTGTTTGCGGTGATGGTTGATCACAGTGTGACAGCATCACCTGTGCTTGTCTGCTTTGCGCATACTGCGTTTCTTATGTTCCATAATGCGCAGGCTCCGCTTCATGTTTTGTTTGTTATAAGCATAACCGATACATGGCATAAGGTGCATAAGCACAGCGTGCTGAAAGTGTTCCTTGCCGTTCCGTATACGCTGACTTTCCTTGCGCTGCTTACAAATCCGATTACAGGCGCTATTTTTACATACGAAGGCGGATATGAACACTCATGGGCGTTCTATGGCGTTTATATTTTTATTGTACCGTACTTCCTGCTCGATTTTTCGTATATTATCAGATATCGCAGCCAGTTCAATATGCGCAAGATTATGTCGCTGTCATCTATGATGGTTCTGGTTGTTATAGCGATAATTATTCATCTTGTAGTTCCCGAAATCAGAGTAGAATGCTTTGCGGTGGCTGTATCGCAGCTTATTGTAAGCGTTGGGATACAACGTCCTGAGGATTTCATAGATTCGTTTACGGGACTCCAGAAACACAGTGCGTATGCAAATGACCTCAGCCGTGCTTTTAATAACGGCAAGCGCGTTAATATAGTTATGCTGAATATCGGAAATTATGAAACAGTGACCGAGATGGTAGGCTATGAAGCGTCAATGGAGATGGTTGCAAGGGTAGCTGAGCATATACGGAACATAACACGCTCTTTGCGGTGCAGATGTATGATATATTATCTGGATCGGGGAAGATACAGAATTGTTTTCAGCGAAAAAGACAGAGCAAAGGCTGAGCTTGCAGCGGAGTATGTTCTGAACGACTTGAAAATCCGCTCCCGACTGAACGGATTTGATATAAACCTCACTCCTGTGATTGTGCTTGCAAGATGCCCCGAGGAAATAGAGAGCTTTCAGTCGCTGATGGCATTCGGACTGAATTTCCACGAGAAAATCCAGTACAGCGGCAAGTTTGTTACGGCAGCGGAGGTTTATAATTCCCGTGAATTTGAAATCCGCAACAATATCAATAAGATAATTGGCGACGCTCTGGCAAACAAGAAATTTCAGGTTTATTATCAGCCGATTTATTCAACGGAAGCAGGAAGATTTGTTTCAGCGGAAGCACTTTTGCGTCTGTTTGACGATGAACACGGCTTCATCTCTCCCGAAATTCTTATCCCTGCGGCAGAGCGCAGCGGTGCAATTCACGAGATCGGGCGATATGTGTTTGAAGAAGTGTGCCGCTTTATAGCAAGCGATGATTACAAGAAGCTGGGACTTGATTATATTGAGGTAAACCTGTCGGTAGCGCAGTGCATGAACGGAGATCTGGCAGATGATATTCTGCGGACGATGGCGAAATATAATGTTTCTCCCCAAAGCATAAATCTGGAAATTACGGAAACAGCGGCTTCGTTCTCACAGCACGTTATGATGGATAACTTAAATAAGCTGTCGAGGGCGGGAGTGGAATTTTCGCTTGATGATTACGGTACAGGCTACTCCAATATGAAGCGAGTGATTTCTCTTCCGCTTAAAATCGTTAAGCTTGATAAATCGCTTGTTGATGAACAGCATAATCCAAAGATGTGGATATTCCTGAGAAACACTGTTAAGATGTTGAAAGATATGAATATCGAAATAGTGGTTGAGGGCATTGAAACGGGCGAGATGGTTGAAGCTTTTTCGCAGCTGAAGTGCGACTTCATTCAGGGTTATTATTTCTCAAGACCTATAAGTAAAGACGAGTTCGTGGAGTTTATAATGAACGCTATGAATGAAATCCGTGAAAATGCGACTACTGCGATTGAATAATTGAATACATATGCCCCCGGAGTTTACTGATTTGGTGAATTTCGGGGGAAAAGTTACCCCGTTCCAATCGGAACGGGGTTTTAATTATTAAGTTACAGAGATATTACTTTCTCTTTTTCTTTGACAATGCAATAACCGCACCTGCGATTGCTGCTCCTGCAAAGGCTGTTCCTGCGTCAGCTGCACCTGTCGAGGGGTTGGTGGTATCTGCTGTTCCGCCAACGTAACCCTTTGACATAAGCTCCTTGGTCCAATCGCCCAGGAACGCTTCAACACTGATTGCAGTTGCGCCATTGTCGATGTAGGGCTTATCAAGAACGGTAGCCCAGTCGGCTCTGCCCTTGGAGTTATCCTCGCCGCTCTTTTCGACTGTGCCGTACTCATACATCTTGTTGGAAGTTCCGCCAAGACCATTGTTCCAGCCTGCCGCAGCAATAAGGGATTTTCCTGCGTTTGCCGCATAGTCGGTAGTTTCAACTGTTGTGTTGTAGAAAACAACTTCAGATGTGTTCGGCTGCCACGGGCGACCGAAGTAACCTGGCTTTGAACGTGTTGTAGATGCAGTGTCAACACCGGGAGTTGTGGAAGTGACATTGCACTCGTACATCAGATAGCCTCTGCCTTCCTTTTGCTGTGCAGCAGTGATGTAAGCAACATCTGATGTGGAAGCGTCATCTGTGTTCATAACGAGATTGCACTGATAGAATACAGCGGTCATACCGCCGAAGATGTAATCGCACGCACCCAGAACATCGCACTTCTGGAATACAGCCTTTATATCCTGTCCACCGTAGAGCGTATCCTGTCTGCCGATAAACTTACAGTTGTTGAACACCGACTTGTCGCCTGTGATTGCCATTGCAGCAGCTCTTTCAACGAAGCTCTTGTTCTGAACGGAGGTATCGCCTGCCTTTGTAGGTCTTTGACCCTTGGAACCGCTCTCCCACATTACAACAGTATCAGCTGCTTCTTTCTTGGAGATATACTGGTTGAAAGAGTTTTCGAATACGATGCCGTCTGCTTCAAAGCCATCGCCGCTTACAACAACGGTAGCATTCCAGTAAGAACCGCTTGTTGTACCTGTGCCGGGGTTTGCAAACGACAGCGAACCGTTAGCCTTGTTTACAGCAAGCAGGTCTGCGTCATACTTGCAGTCTGTGCCCATGCTGTAATAGCTGTATCCGTGTCCGTAGTAAGATGTGATACGAACAACGTTCTTTCCGATGTCAACACCCTTGTTTGTGATTTCAAGGCTTGAGTTTTTGCCTGCGGAATTTACAAGTGAAACATTGGGAACGTCGATAACGAGCATTTCCTCATAGTTTCCGGGGTCAACAGAGATAGTAACACGCTTGTTGGAAGAGCCTCTGTCCATCTGCCTTACAGCGTCAAGAGCTTCATTTATTGTCTTGTAATCCTTGTTTACGCCGACTGTAATCTTGCTCTTGTATGAAGATGGAGCGGAAACGCTTATCTTTGTAAAGTAAGTCTGCTTTGCGGTTTTGCCGTTGTCGGCTGTGCCGTCAATGCCCTTTATGGTGATTGTGCCGTCCTTGGCGGCGGTGATTTCGGTTGTTTCAAACTTTGAGGTGCTGCCCGAAGCGGAAAGTACCTTTTCGCCATTTGCGTCAAATGCAGCCTGATAGCAGTATTCAAGCGTTACAACCTGTCCCTTCTTTACGGGAATGTTGATTTCGCCGTCCTTGTTGAGCAGCAGGTATGTCTTGTTCTCGGCAACGCTGCCGTTGAGCGAAAGACCGAGATAGCAGCTGCTGCCGTCAATTTTTTCAAGTCCCGGATTGCCGCTGTTGTACTTCGAGAAATCCCATACAGTTACTTTCTCAAAAGCTACTTCCTTGTCAACGGCCTTGCCGTTTACAACGAGGTTGGAGGTTACTTTCTGTGCGTAAGGCTCAGTGCCTGTGCCTGTAACCTTGACTGAGTAGGTGCCATCTCTGAGCTGAACCTTTTCGCCTGCCTTGAACGTGTAGGAGTAACCCTTTTCGTTAAGGTTTGTGAAAGTAACAGCCGCAGTCTTTGCTGCGCTGTCAGGCAGTCCCTTATAAGAGAGGTTTACGTTGTATGTGGTTTTAGCTGCAAATGCGATATCGTCATTGCCGCTTGCAGTCTTGCTGATAGTGGAGTTTTTCAGCGAATAGTCGTTTACGCCGTCAGCTACAACGTCATACTTGACGCCCTTTTCCAGGAGAAGTGTGAACTGATCGCCCTTTACGGAAAATTCGGGAACATAGATAGCGTCCTTGTTCACGAAAGAGAGTTTCAGATTTTTCAGTGACGCCTCGGATAATCCTGTGATTTTGCCGCTTATTGTCGCGAGGTCAACCGTGGAAATTACGATGTTTTCAGTAACTGTGCCTGCGCCGCTCTTGACGTCAATTGTGGAATTGCTCTTGATGACAAAGCCGTTTGCGTTGACAAGAGAAAGATCATACTTATAGCTGTCGTTGAGGTAGACGCTGTATTTTCCGTCAGACGGCGTAACATCTGTTACAGCACCGGTAGTCTTGTTTGTGAAACGCAGATTGTAACCGCTCTTTTCGATGCCTGCGGCTGCCGAAGTGTCAATTGTACCGCTTACCTTAGTAGGTGTGGTATGCTCGCGCATTGCTCTGTATACGACAAGCTTCTCGTTGACGGAGTAAATCTTGTACATACCGTATTCGGGAGCGTTGAATGTGAGCTTCACGCCGTTTCCGTTGCTCTCACCGACCTGAATTTTTCCGCTCGGAGATTCACAGTAAATGGTGGAAGCACCGCCGTTTGAGCCTGTGTACAGAGTGAGAATATCGCCCTCGTAGAGCTTAACGCCCATATACACAACTGCGCTTGCGTTATTGGAATAAACATAACCGTTAAGGGAAACACCCTCTATTTCTCTGGCGGTTTTATTATCATAACGGGTAATAGCCTCGTTGCCGCCTCTGATACGGTTGTTGGTATTGCCGCCACCGCTGAAAACAAGCTCGTCTGTTGCGAATGAACCGATGGTGGCACCTGTAGAACCGCTCTTTACGTCAGATGAATACCAGCCGTTGATGATGTCGGCGGTGAGCATATTGTTGTACTTGGATTCGTCAAGCTTCTCTGCGCCGAAATCCCATACATCAATCTTGCCGTTGCCTGCTGCCTTTGGCGTTTCTGCCTGTTCGGGAAAATTTGAAACATTCATTCCGTGGAGATAGCAGTCGCCCGAAGCGTTTACAGTAAACTTCAATGTCGTGGCAACTCCTTTATATTCAAATGAAGCAGTGGAAAGTCCCTCGGCTCTGCCGTCTGTGATAAGCTGCGTTTTTTCGCCGACAAATTCGCCCTTTTCAGACGCTGCATTGATAGTGCCGCTGCTGTCGGTGCTTATTCCGCACAGGTCGAAAGTAATTATGCTGTCGCCTGCAACCTTAACCTCGATTGTATCGGAGTTATTGAAGATAACGCCGTCTTTCTTATCCTTATAAGCGAGTTTTCCGCTTTTGTTTGTGAGTGTAACGAAGCCGTCTTTCGATGTTACAGAACCGCTTACGGGGTTGGAAGCGTCATTGGCGGCAGGAACAACAGATCCGTCAAGGAAGTTGTACGAATGCACAGTGTCCTTCTTGGTGCCGTTCTTGTCGGGAGTATCGGGAACAAGCGGCTCCGTTGTAATCACGGGAACATACGTTTTCTGAGTAAACTCAAGAATGAGCGTAGTAGCTGCGCTTCCTTTGTATTTGAATACAACAGCGCTTCCATCGTTATGGAAACAGCCTGCTTTTGCCGACTGCGTTTCCGAGTAAGAGCCGTCTGCGCTCTTCAATGTGAGTTCAGCGTCCTTGCTGTAAGCACAATCTCCGACAGTAATCTTAGTGGGACCGTCTACGGCGATTTCAATGGAGTTGCCCTCCTTGAACTCAATTCCGTGCTGCGCACCGTTGTATTTGTATGCGTTTTTCTTTCCAACCTTTACTGTGAGCGCACCCTTGGTGACGTCAGACTTGCCGTTGGCGTCGGTGGGGATAACAGAGCCATCTCTGAAGTCGTATGTAACCTTGACGTCTTCCGCATAAGCGACAGCTGTCTGTTTGGGCATTCCGTCAAGCGACGGGAGCGTAAGAAGCGACATAGCAAGTGCGCACGCACTCAATGCTGCCATAGTTTTGCCTGCCTTTTTTCCGAAAAGCATAAGTGAACCTCCTGAATTGCGGCAACACCGCACAGAAAAAATCTATGCGGCATTACCATAGTTTTAAACCAATTACTTCTAATTATAAATACATTGAATTGGGTTTGTCAAGCGTTTTGACAAAAGTTTGTAAACATACATAAAAGCATTTGTTAGATATGCACAAAGATTTGTTGCTGATACTCCACTCAATACTTTTGGGAGAAATATGGTTCTGAAGTTCAGACTGCAGTTGAATTAACAACAAGATTTTGCGGTATTAACGAAAAAAACACCTGTTTTTATTGCAGAATTAACAAAAATTCCGAAAATTTAAGATATTTTATTTAAATTTGTTGTGTTTTTTTTCGGATTATGTTATAATTATAAGGTGTGCAAGCTGCACACTATGTGATATTGCTTTCCGGTTGTCGGTCGGCAATAAAAAAACAGCTATAGTTTAAACTAAAGAGGAGAACAAACAAATGAAGACAACAAAGAAAATTGCGTCTGTATTTGCAGCAGCCGCAATGATGCTTACAATGGCAGGCTGCAAAGAGGGTGGAGCAGGCGACGGCGAAAAGGTATACAACATCGGTATCTGCCAGCTGGTTCAGCATGACGCTCTTGACGCCGCAACACAGGGTTTTAAGGACGTACTTACCGAGAAGCTCGGCGACAATGTAAAGTTCGACGAACAGAACGCAAACGGCGAGTCCACAAATTGCACAACCATCTGCACAGGCTTTGCCGCTGCAAACGTTGACCTTATCCTTGCAAATGCAACAGGTGCATTGCAGGCTGCAGGTGCTGCAACCGCTACTATCCCGATCCTGGGAACATCTGTAACAGACTATGCCACTGCGCTTTCTATGGATAACTGGACAGGTGCAACAGGCACAAACATTTCAGGTACTTCTGACCTTGCTCCCATTGACGAACAGGCTTCTATGATGCTTGAAATGTTCCCTGACGCTAAGAATATCGGTATTCTTTACTGCTCTGCCGAAGCAAACTCCAAGTACCAGGCAACCAAGTTTACAGAGGCTCTTGCAGGCAAGGGTGTTACTGTTAAGGAATACAGCGCTGCTGATACAAACGAAATCAGCGCAGTTACTTCAACGGCAGCTGCTGAGTGCGATGTAATCTACATTCCTACCGACAACACAATGGCTTCTTCTACCGAAACTGTAAAGAATATTGTTGTTCCTGCAAAGGTTCCTGTAGTTGCAGGCGAAGAGGGTATCTGCAAGGGCTGCGGCGTTGCAACTCTTTCTATCAGCTACTATGACCTTGGTAAGGTAACAGGCGAGATGGCTTATGAAATCCTTGTAAACGGTGCAGATATCAAGACTATGGACGTGCGCTTTGCTCCTAACGTTACAAAGAAGTACAACGTTTCTATCTGTGCAGAGCTTGGCATTACACCTCCTGAGGGTTACGAAGCAATCGCTGAGTAATAATCGGTTTTTTTAGAATTACAGTGCATACGGAGTGCGGTTAAAGCGGCTGTGTTGTCAGTGCGGTTTCAATCGTTCTCCGCTTCTGCATAATTTACGGAAACATTATCGGAGAGAATTATGGAATTTCTTGTAAACAAACTTAGTATATTCGCTAACAGTTTGCCCGGTGACATCACCCAGGGACTTATATGGGGAATTATGGCAATAGGCGTGTTCATCACATATAAGATTTTGGATTTTGCCGACCTTACTGTCGACGGAACGCTGGGACTGGGCGGCGTGGTATGCGTTGTGCTTATCACAAACGGAGTGCCTGTGTCGATTGCAATGCTTGTGGCGTTTGTTGCAGGCTGTCTTGCCGGATTGTGTACGGCTATGCTGAATACAATGCTTGGCATTCCGGGCATCCTTTCGGGAATACTTACGCAGCTTGCACTTTATTCGATTTACCTCGATATAAACGGCAAGGCTAACGCACCTGTAAGCGTTGATAAGTATCCTCTGGTTATCTCTTCGAGATATGTTACTACGGGAAATGAAGCGTGGGATATAGTCCGCACCGTGCTTACTGCTTTGGCGTTCGTGGCGGCTATAATCGCAATACTTTACTGGTTCTTCGGAACGGAATATGGTATGTCGGTTCGCGCGACAGGCTGCAATGCGGCTATGTCCAAGGCGCAGAGCATTGACACAAAGCGCACAACTATAATCGCTCTGGTGCTTTCAAACGGATTTGTCGGACTGTCGGGTGCATTGCTTGCACAGTATCAGGGATTTGCCGATGTAAATATGGGTCGTGGTGCAATCGTAATTGGTCTTGCCGCTGTAATTATCGGTGCGGTATTGGGCGAGCTTATTCTCCGCAAGCATTTCAATTTTGTCGGAAAACTTGCGTTTACTGCTTTCGGTGCGATTGTTTATTTCGTAGTACTGCGTATCGTAATGCTTTTCGGTCTGTCAACCGACAACACGAAGCTGTTCTCTGCACTTATCGTTGCATTGTTCCTTGCAGTGCCGTATCTTCAGAAATCAGCTAAGACGTCATTCCGTAAAGCCGGCAAGCGTTCGCAGAATGCACTCGTAGCTGCGGTGGCGGCAGAGGGCGAAAATCTTAATTCGGCATTAAAGAAAACAATTTCAAACGGCGATAAGAAGGGGGATAAGTGATATGCTGGAACTTATTAACGTAAAAAAAGCATTCAACCCCGGAACTATCAACGAGAAAAAAGCACTCAACGGTGTATCTATAAGGCTTTATGACGGCGATTTCGTAACGATAATCGGCGGCAACGGTGCAGGCAAGTCCACAACGCTTAATGCAATTGCAGGCGTATGGCCTGTTGACGAGGGTTCTATCACGATAAACGGTCAGAATGTGACAGGAATGCCTGAGCATAAGCGTGCAAAGTTTATCGGACGTGTATTTCAGGACCCAATGACGGGTACTGCCGCTACGATGGAGATACAGGAAAATCTTGCTCTTGCGGCTCGCCGAGGTAAGAGCAGAGGACTGCGCTGGGGCATTACCGCAAAGGAGCGTGAGCAGTATCACGAACTGCTTAAGACGCTTGGTCTGGGACTGGAAGACAGAATGTCCGCCAAGGTGGGTTTGTTGTCGGGTGGTCAGCGACAGGCACTCACGCTGCTGATGGCGACGCTGAAGAAGCCCGAAATATTGTTGCTTGACGAACATACAGCGGCTCTTGACCCTAAGACTGCCGCAAAGGTATTGGAGCTTTCGGATAAGATTATTGCCGAAAACAACCTTACCGCTATGATGGTAACGCATAATATGGCACATGCTATAACCTACGGCAATCGACTTATAATGATGAATAACGGCAGAATAATTTACGATGTCAAGGGGGAAGAGAAAAAGCACCTTACAGTAGATGATCTGCTTGTGAAATTCGAGGAAGCAGCAGGAGAGAAGCTTGAAAACGACAGAATGCTGTTTTCAAAAGGCGATAAGTAAAAAGATTAAACCGCTCCGTTTGAAGGGGCGGTTTTAATTTTAGAATGCAAAAAGCGTCCGATTGTCGGACGCTTTTCTATGTAAGGATTATTTTCTCTTTCTGAATATCATAGCACAGCCTGCTGCGGTAAGAAGTGATGCAGCGGCAATTCCAACGTTAAAGCCTGTCGGGGGATTGGGGTTATTTGCTGTGCCGGCAGCCAGTGCTTTATTGGCGTCCTCGATTGCTTCCGGTTCATCAGACGGTTTTGTGTTCTCACCCTTTGCAGTGGGAGCAGCATCTGCAGCTGCGTCAAAGTCTGTATTATCGTCTGCTTCGGGTCTGGTGGTATCTGTCGGTTCATCGGGTATGTCGGGAGTATCGGGTGCAGTCGGCTCGACAGGTGGTTCTGTTTTGGGATCATTCTCTATCTTTTCAAAGTATGCTGTAATTCTGACGTCCTTTGAAGGCATTATAAAAGTATTTCCCTCGAATTTATAGGAGGATTCGATGCGAACCAGTTTGTAGCCGCTGTCTGCTACGGGGAATATCTCAACGTATGCGCCTTCTTCTGGGTAAATCAGCGAAGATGTGAGAGAGCCGCAGCCTTCAACGAAGCAGTCAACGCTGTAATGCGGAACTCTGGTGTTTTTGTATGTTACTGTCGGTGACGTTGACGGCGTTACAGAGCTTGTGTATGGAATAGAAGGAATAGAAGAAGGAAAACCTGCGGCAAGTTTTAATGTTCCGTTCTTATTATTGGTAGCTGTGTTTTTCAGTGTATATCCGTTTGCTTTGCTTTTGTTGGTTTCGTTTGCATAGTTTGTATAAACAGATGGCTCTCTGCTGTCTGTTTTAGCTGAGGAAGATACAGGAACGTAGTCGCTGTGAATATCCTCTGCGTTGTTGTTTGCGGCACAGCCTGCGAGTGAAGCTGTAACAACTGCTGCCGCTAAAATTGATATAATCCCTTTGTTCATATTAGCTTTGCCTTTCTCTATTTGATACATAGTTAAAAGCGGGTTTTATTCACCGTTTTTTTAAACTTGTATTATATTTTACATAAGAATATTTCATTTGTCAATAGACTTTGTTCGAATTGGCGTTTAACGTGTGCGAATTTTTATTTTGCCGAAAAACTTCCCCGACCATCAAGGTCGGGGAAGTTGATTATGATATAATTCAGATTTTTTTACAATAACGCTTTAGTCTGCGGAGTTGTCACGGAGCGTAAACTCGCCTACAAGCTCTCTGAGCATCAGCGACTGACCTGTAAGTTCCTCGGCTGCTGCGGCAGACTGCTCGGCTGTTGCGGAGTTTGCCTGAACCACAATGGAAATCTGGTCTATGCCGACAGTAATCTGTGCGGAGGATTGGGCAATGTCGTTCGTTTCTTTCTGAATTTCATCGTTGATTTGTGCGACTTCGCCTGCCTTTGCCGCAACAGCGTTCATCTGCTCGGCAACACCGCTTACAAGTGCGTTGCCCTGTTCGATTGCTTCAACTGTTTCTTCAATGAGTGCCGTTGTTTCGTTGGCTGCGTCTGCGCTCTTGCCTGCAAGGTTTCGTACTTCATCTGCGACAACGGCAAAGCCTTTTCCTGCTGCACCTGCTCTTGCAGCTTCAATTGCGGCGTTCAGCGCAAGTATATTCGTCTGGAATGCGATATCTTCGATAACTTTGATGATCTTCTTGGTTTCTTCGGAAGAATTGCTGATTTTTTCCATTGCGGCAACCAGCTCGTCCAATTTCTGGGTTGCTGTACCCATCTCAGTTCCTGCAAGGTTGGTTTTCTCTGAAGCGTTCTTTGCAGAAACTGCGCAAGCCTTTGTCTTATCAGCGATAACATTGATAATGGAAGCGAGTTCTTCAATAGAAGCAGCCTGCTCTGTTGCACCCTGAGAAAGAGCCTGCGCACCGTCGGACACCTGATCGGAACCTGCGTTTACCTGTTCTGCGGCGGTGTTTATCTGCTCAAGTGAACTGCTGAGTTTCAGATTAATATCATTCATATAGGTGAGCAGTTTTTCGTAGTCGCCTATGTAAAACTCTTTGCCTTCGGTGGTGCTGACATTGAGGTTGCCGTCTGCCATCTGGCTGAGTACTCTATGGATATCGCCGATGATATTGTTAAGTCCGTCAACTGTGAACTTTGCAGCTTGTGCAAGTATTCCTGTTTCATCATTTGAATGTACATCAGGTACAGGACTTGTGAGATCGCCCTGTGCAAGCAGCTTTATGCGGTCTGCACACAATCTTATAGGAGTGCCGATTTTCTTTCCTATAAACGCTGACAGACTGATGGATACCAGAAGCGCTACAACTGCTATTATTATAATTACGATAAGGCTTGTGTACAATGAGCTGATAAAGTCGGTTGCAGGCGACCATACGATGAACGACCAGCCGTTAATTCCAACGGGAGCATAACCCGAGAAATATCTTATGCCGTTTTCGTGGTAATCATAAAATCCTGCTTCGCCCGAACGTGCAAGGCTGTGAAGCTCTGCTGTGTCGTTATATCCTGAGTCACCTGCGGCGGCTTTAACCTCACAGTTCTCGCGGGAAAGTACCAGCTGTGCGTCCTCATCTGCGATGGTGTATCCTTCGCTGTCGATAAGGTACGCAAGGCTGTTCTCACTGACAGAAACGCTGCGCATAATATCATTCAGAAATTCGGAATTGGGTGTAATGTAAACGCAGCCCGAAATATTGGAAGTGCTGTTATAAACAGGCGCTGCGATTACAAGCGTCATATCTGTTGCGGAGTCGTTTATCATAGGCTCTGAAATGGTGGTCTTGCCTGCCAGAGCATTCTGGAAATATGTCTTGTCGGAATGGTCGTTTCCGTTAAGGTCAATACCGCTCATATTGATGTAGCTGCCGCCGGTAAAACCATATTTTGCAAGTTTCACATTGATGTTTGCCTGTTTTACTTTGTCGGTAGTGGATTTGTTTGTAAGATATTCTTCGTAACCCATTTCTTCAACAATGCTTTCGTAGGATTCGAGTTCCAGACGTACTCTTTCTGCAGCAACAGCGGAAATGTTTACAAGATTTTCTTTGGTCATGGACATTGTAGCAGTGTAGCTGCTGAGCATTGCCACAGTTACCACAGTCACCAGCGCAGCAGTAACTATTGCTACTGTCAGAACGGAAATCTTCTGTCTTATTGTTTTCATAAGTAAATCCCTCCGTTTTCATATAACTATTCGACAAAAAATGCCTTACCATTATTATACTACTCTAATTTACTAAAGTCAAGGGGGTGATGTCGCTTTTGTGCTATATATCAAGTATTGTTTTTTGATATATTGATATTCTGACGAAAATTTTGCGTAAAAGTCATTTTTTTGTGTTTCTTAGTTGCACTTTAACCGAATATATGATAGAATATATCTCATAGGCTGTAAACGGGGGGATTGCGGTGAAAGCGAAAAACATATTGAAAAACATCGCAGTGAGCGTGTGCATCATGGTCGCCGCTTTTTTTCTCAGCGTTCTGTTTCAGAAATTGAAAGTAGGTGAACACATCACTACGGTTTTTGTGTTTGCCGTGTTTCTTATATCGCTTATAACAGACGGCTATGTGTACGGGGTTGTTTCTGCTGTTGTGGGAATGTTCGCTATAAACTACGCTTTTACATATCCGTTTTTTGCGTTTGATTTTATGATACGCATAAATCTTATTTCAGCGATTATAATGATTATAATTTCAATACTTACAAGTATGCTTATGACTAAGGTAAAGCGTCAGGAAGCAATGAAGTCCGAAACGGAAAAGGAACGTATGCGTGCAAGCCTTTTGCGGGCGATATCCCACGACCTGCGCACTCCGCTTACTACGATATACAGCGCAAGTTCGACGCTTCGGGATAAACGCCATCTGCTTACCGAGGAACAGCAGACGGCAATGCTTCAGAATATCAGCGAGGATTCAGAGTGGCTTATACATATGGTGGAAAATCTTTTGTCGGTAACACGCATTGACAATGAAACCATGAAGATACAAAAAACGCCCACCATAGTCGATGAACTGGTTGATTCGGTTATGACGAAATTTCTCAGCCGCCATTCAGACGTTGAAGTGACTATTGATATTCCCGAAGAAATTACGGTTGTATCCATTGACCCCATACTTATTGAACAGGTTCTGATAAACATTCTGGAAAATGCGGTTTTTCATGCTAAAGGAATGACCGAACTTGTATTTAAAATCACTTCTACGGAGGAAAAAGTTGTTTTTGAAATATATGACAACGGCTGCGGAATAAGAGAAGACAAGCTGAAGCATATTTTTACAGGCTGTTATGAAACGCAAAGTGATATTTCTGACGGCGACAAGCGTTTTGCAGGCATAGGACTATCCGTATGCGCTGCGATTATCAAGGCGCATGGCAGCGCGATTACCGCCTGGAACAGAAAGAGCGGCGGCGCACTGTTCAGATTTTCATTGGCAAAGGAGCAGATGACTGAAGATGAATAATAAATATAAAGTGTTATTGGTTGAGGACGATGAGAAAATACGTTCAATTACTTCAGTGCTGCTGAAGTCTGCTAATTATCAGGTTATCATAGCCGAAACCTGTTCTGACGCAAAAACGCTTTTTTCGTCATATCAGCCTGACGTAGTAATTCTGGATCTTGGACTGCCCGATATGGACGGTATGAATTTTATCGAATATGTGAGAGTGGACTCACTTGTTCCCGTAATCGTGCTTTCGGCACGCAGCGGAGAGAGCGACAAGGTTGCGGCTCTGGACGCAGGCGCAAACGATTATGTTACAAAGCCGTTCAGTTCCGAAGAGCTGCTTGCGCGTATCCGAACCGCTATCAGAAACAGCTGTCAGGGCGCAGGCAGTGCAAGACTCCCCGGAGAGAAATTTCAGGTTGACGACCTCGTTATTGATTATGACGCACGTCAGGTGTTTATCAAAAACGAGGAAATAAAGTTGTCGCAGACGGAATATAATATCATAGCTTTCCTGTCGATGCACTGTGGAAAGATGATGACATATTCTTCTATTATCAAGAATATCTGGGGATATTCCGATTATGGCAGCGTTAAGAAGCTTCAGGTGAATATGGCAAATATACGGAAGAAATTCGGAGTAAAGCCCGGAGAAGCACGCTATATAACGAACGAACTGGGTGTTGGATATCGTATGGAAGGCAAAAAAGAAAACTAAACATTATAAAACAAGATTAAGCACGAACAAAAGAATACAGGAGAGAAATATGACAGATAACACGAACGGGCTGAAGCAGACAGACGCTCTGACTGCTCCCGACAATGCTGATGAAACAAAAAAATCAAAAAGCAGAAAAAATCCTTTGCTGTTTTTGCTGTGGTTTATCGAGGGAATACTCATAGGATTTGGCGCAATTCTTCCGGGAGTAAGCGGCGGTACGCTGTGTGTGGCGTTTGGAATGTACCGACCGATTATGGAAACAATATCGGATATCCGCAATGGACTTAAAAAGCACGGACTTATGCTTGTAGTGTTTGCACTCGGCGTAGCAGTGGGATTTGTGGGATTGTCGGGTCTGGCGGCGTGGCTGCTGGATAAGAACACAACAGTGGTGACGCTTGTGTTTATCGGTCTTATTATAGGCACATTCCCGGAACTGTGGCGTGACGCAGGCAGTGAAGGCAGAACCCGTGGCAGCATTGTTATAATGTGCATTGGTTTTGCGGTGATGCTCGGCTTGCTGTGGCTGCTGAAATCGACAAACACGTTTACAATAGCACCCGGTATTTTCGGGTATCTGCTGTGCGGAGTGTTCTGGGGATTCAGCTTTATTCTTCCGGGACTCAGCTCGTCAACGCTGCTGTTGTTCTTTGGGTTATATCAGCCGATGCTGGAGGGTATATCGCATCTGGACTTTGCGGTGATAATTCCGATGGCGATAGGAATGCTGGCTTGCGTTCTGCCATTGTCAAGAGTGATCCAGACTGCATACAAGAAGCAGTTCAATATGATTTCACACTGTATTCTGGGAATAGTCGCCGCAACAACGGTGATGATTTTCCCGCCGATTGAGTTTACGCCGTATGCTTTGATTACAGGATTTCTATTTGTGGCAGGCGGTGCGGCAGTATCTTTCTTATTGTCGAAACTTTGCGATAAAATCAAGAAATCTTGATTTTAAATATTTATTGAATTAAGAAGGAGGACGTTTTTATTATGGACACCGACGGCGACAGTTGTCAGGATCGATGTTGTATCAGAAAATTTCTTGGCAGATACCGTGAATGATATGTAGGAGCGAGGAAACTTTAACTTAGAACATATTATTTATTGAAAGAGGTATTTGTTTTGAAATCCATAGCATTTTTAATTGTAGTTCAGATTGTTTTGATTGCGCTGAATGCGGTTTTTGCCGCATCTGAGCTTGCGGTGCTGTCAGTCAGCGAAGTAAGGCTGGAACAGCTTGCACAGCAGGGCGACAAGAGAGCAAAGCGGCTGCTTAAACTTACGGTAAATCCTGCGAAATTTCTGTCTGTTATACAGATAGCGATTACATTGTCGGGATTTCTGGGAAGCGCATTTGCGGCAGACGGCTTTTCCGAACCATTGGTAAACCGGCTTATAAGCCTTGGAGTAAGCATTCCCGAAGATACTCTGGAAATGATTGCTGTTATTCTGATAACGCTTGTATTGTCGTACTTTACTTTGATTTTCGGTGAGCTTGTCCCGAAGCGGATAGCGATTAAGAAATCCGAAAAGCTTGCGCTTGCGGTATCTCCTATGATTTATGGAATATCGTTCTTGTTCAAACCTATAGTAAGCCTTTTATCCGTGTCAACAAATCTTGTTCTGCGGATTGTGGGAATTGACCCGAACGAAGAGGAAGAAGCGGCAGGCGAAGACGAAATCCGTATGATGGCTGAACAGGGCAGAGCCAAGGGTACAATCGACAAGGAAGAACAGGAGTTTATCCGGAATGTATTTGAGTTTGACGATATCACGGCAGGCGAAGCCGCTACACACCGAAAGGACGTTGTGTTCTTGTGGCTGGAGGACGATGACAGCGAATGGGAAAGAATAATTCATGACAATCCGTTTGGCTGTTACCCCGTATGCAAGGAAACATCGGACGATATAGTAGGTATACTGAGTGCAAGGGATTATTTCAGAATTGAGGAGCGCACACGCAGCAATGTGATAGCTTCGCTGAAACCTGCATTTTTCGTTCCCGAAAACATCAAGGCGGATATATTATTCAGTTCTATGAAGCAGAAGCGTCAGAAGATGGCGGTAGTAGTCGATGAGTACGGCGGCGTGATCGGTATAGTGACGATAAGCGATCTGGTTGAGATACTTGTGGGCGAGCTTGACGATTATGCGAAAAAGCCGTATATAGAGCAGCTTGACAGTAACAGCTGGAACGTAGTCGGAAACGTGGATTTGTCGGATATTGAAAACGCAGTCCAGACGACTTTTGCTGTTGATGATGAGATAGAAACCATTTCGGGATTTGTTTTCAATAAATTGGGCGAAATTCCCGATGATGGCGAACAGGATATTCAGATAGAAGCAGATGGATTGAAGTTTGAAATCACGAAAATCTCCGAGCATATGGTTGCCGAGTGCAGAATAATGAAGGTTGATTGTCAGAATTAAGCGGATTTCAATGGCTTGATAATAAGAATAATCCCCGAAGTCAGTATGGCTTCGGGGACGTTTGGTTTAATGGCAACATTTGATAAAAATGATACGGTTTCACTCAAAAATGAAACCATAGCGGTGGAAGTGAAACCATGCCTGTCTGTTCGCTAAATCGGAATTTATCTATCGGTATCTATCAATATCGCTCTGCATGGCGA